>CAMJWQ010000094.1 GCA_946409475.1 uncultured Lachnospiraceae bacterium | reverse complement strand
GATATTGATTATAAGGTGTTCAACTTTTCATGTCCATACTTATATACTATCACCAGTGTAAAAAGCATTAATAAATTGGACCGCTCGTATCGTGAGGCTATCAATTCCATGAAAAATACGAGGGGCAGTGTTGTTCATTGCAAGGATTTGCCCATAGGCTGCAATTACGAGGGTGATTATCCCATAGATACGGAGGATGCTTTATTTGACAGTATCAGACAGGGAAATCTCACGGAAGCGGTGATACAGGCAAATAATTTCTTTGACTGGATGGTAGAGCACTATCCCGACTGTATTATGGATATCAAGCTGAAAGCATTGGAATTTGTATTGCAGGCGGAAAAAATGGCTTTTCGTACGGGCGGTATGACTTACCATTTCCGATTGAGGAAAGATTATTTGGATTCCATTTATGATAAGAAAACAAACGAAGAAATAAGAGCATGGTTTATGGTGAAAATTACTGAGGCCTGCAGAAATGTTGTGACCAAGAAAAAAGAACATACCAATGATTGTATTAATAAAGCGAAAAGCTATATAAAGCTCAATTATAAAAAAGATATCTCTCTGGATGATGTGTCAAGGGAGCTGGATATCAGCCCTTATTATTTCAGTAAATTATTTAAGGAAGTGTCGGGGGAAAATTTTATTGAGTATTTAACCAATATCAGGATGGACAGGGCAAAAAAATTACTGGAAGAGGGAGTACAAAGTATCAAAGAAATCTGCGTATCCGTAGGGTACGGTGACCCCAATTATTTTAGCAGAATTTTTAAAAAATGTGAGGGTGTGACGCCTACTGAATATAAGGAGGGTTTAATGTAAGTGAGAAGAACAGGTATTTTCTTGGTGTTGGCAATTTGCGTGCTGACGATGCAGGGGTGTACGGCAGGGGAGAATCAAAATACGGATGCCATTGATGTAGAGGAGGATAAAATTCAAATTGGCCTGTCCTTTGATTCTTTTATCATTGAACGCTGGCAAAGGGACAGAGATGTATTTGTTTCCAAAGCAATGGAGCTTGGGGCTGAGGTTAACGTACAGAATGCAAATGGGGATATTGAGGAACAAATTTCACAGATTGAATATTTAATTGATAAGAAGATGGATGTCATTACTATTATAGCAATAGACGGGGAAGCCCTGACGGATGTGGTAAAAAAGGCGAAAAAGGCAGGAATTAAAATTATTGCTTATGACAGGCTTATTAAGAACAGTAATGTGGATCTATATATCTCCTTTGATAATGAAAAGGTAGGGGCGTTAATGGGGGAAAGCATAAAAGAAAACCTGCCCGGCGGAGGAAATATTATCATGATCAGCGGCTCCCCTACGGACAATAACGTTTCCATGGTGGAAAAGGGCTTTTATAATGCCATCGGCAATACAAATATAAACGTCGTCAGAAAGGAATATGCACCGGGATGGCTGGCAGAAACGGCTTTTAATTTTACGAATGAGAGTTTAAAGCTGACAAATAATATTGACGGAATTATGTGCGGCAATGACAGTCTGGCAGGGCAGGCCATAAGAGCCCTTGCAGAGAGAAGAAAGGCAGGAAGTGTTTGTGTGGTGGGGCAGGATGCGGATTTGGATGCCTGTCAGAGAATCGTGGAAGGTACCCAGACCATGACTGTTTATAAACCGGTGGAAAGACTGGCAAAATCAGCGGCGGAGTTTGCCGTTTCGTTAGCTGAAAATGAAGAAATTACCACTACCGGCACCATAAATGACGGCACCTACGATGTGGCTTACGAAAAATTGGAGCCCATTGCCGTTAACAAAGAAAATATGGATGAAGTGATTATTGCAGACGGTTTCCATTTAGAAGAAGAAGTGTATTTAAATATCCCGAAATAAACTACAAAAAGCACCTGGACAAAATTGCTATGGTGCTTTTTTATATTAAAAATTTACTAGCATAATTAATGATCGATTATCGTAATTAAAAATATGAAGATGAAAACAAACCAGTGCTATTTTTTTCATGATATATTGTATGTGTAGCAAATAATTAAAAAAAGGGAGGATTTTTACATGAAAAGAAAGTTACTGACATTAGTGCTAAGTGCAGCGTTAGCAGCATCCATGCTGGCAGGCTGCGGAAGTAAGGAAGCAAGCTCCGCAGACACAGCAGCCGAGGAAACGAAGGAAGAAACGACGGAAGCGGCGGAAGAAACAACCGAGGAAGCTGAGCCTGCAAAAGCTGAGGGAGGCTTAGTCGGAGTGGCAATGCCCACTAAGGATTTACAGCGCTGGAACCAGGATGGTGCCAACATGCAATCACAGTTGGAAGAAGCCGGATATGAAGTGGATTTACAATATGCGAACAATGATATTGCCACACAGGTTTCTCAGATCGAAAATATGATAGCAAACGGATGTAAATTATTAGTTATTGCATCTATCGACGGAGAATCCTTAGGAACTGTTTTAGATCAGGCCAAAGAAGCAGACATTCCGGTTATCGCCTATGACCGCTTAATTATGAATACGGAAGCTATTTCTTACTATGCAACCTTTGACAACTACATGGTTGGTACCGTTCAGGGTGAGTATATCAGAGACGCATTGGATTTAGATAATGCGGAAGGTCCTTTTAACCTGGAAATCTTCACCGGTGATCCGGGAGACAATAACGCGAAATTCTTCTACAGCGGTGCTATGGATGTATTACAGCCGTATATGGATGAAGGTAAATTAGTAGTGCAATCCGGAACCGTTGAATTTGCGGAGGTTGCAACAGCCAACTGGTCTTCCGAAACAGCGCAGGCCAGAATGGAAGCAATTATTGCCTCTTACTATGCTGACGGAACAAAATTGGATGCCGTTCTTTGCTCCAATGACTCTACGGCACTTGGTGTTGAAACCGCTTTAGACGGATCTTATTCAGGAGAATGGCCGATCATTACCGGACAGGATTGTGATATTGCCAATGTCAAGAATATGCTTGCCGACAAGCAATCCATGTCGGTATTTAAAGATACCCGTGAATTGGCGGCAAAGACCGTAGAAATGGTTGACGCAATTATGCAGGGCGGGGAAGCTCCTGTAAATGATACGGAATCCTACGACAACGGAACAGGTGTCATACCTACTTATCTGTGTGAGCCTATCTTTGCAGATAAAGATAATTATAAAGAATTGTTAATTGATTCCGGATACTATACCGAAGATGACTTAAAATAATCGGGTCGTTTTATGGCCATAGGAAACTGCTTATGCGGTTTCCTATGGTCATGGCGGCGCTTGTCAATCACACTGGAGTTGCTTGACTTGCTTTTAGCAAAAATAAAAGTATGCAGGCGGTAAACTTGCCGCCTGCTATTTGTAATAAATAAAGGGAGGCTGTTTACCGGGCATATGAATACTACTATTAGGAGGGATTCAATTGGCAAAGATACTGCTGGAAATGAAAAATATCACCAAAACATTCCCTGGAGTTAAAGCATTGGATAACGTTAACTTAAAGGTTGAGGAGGGAGAAATCCATGCTCTTGTAGGTGAAAACGGTGCGGGTAAATCCACATTAATGAATGTGCTTAGCGGTATTTATCCATATGGTACATATGAGGGAGAGATTTATTATAACGAAAAATTATGTAAATTCGGAAATATAAAAGATAGTGAAGGCAAAGGGATTGTTATCATCCATCAGGAATTAGCCCTGGTTCCTTATCTGACAATCGGAGAAAATATGTTCCTGGGCAATGAAAGAGGCAGAAAAGCCGCAATAAACTGGGATGAAACTTACGGCAGAGCCGATGAATTATTAAAAATAGTGGGATTAAAAGAGTCATCCCGTACATTGATTAAAGATATTGGAGTAGGAAAGCAGCAGCTGGTTGAAATAGCAAAGGCCCTGGCAAAAAAAGCGAAGCTGTTAATACTGGACGAACCTACGGCTTCATTAAATGAATCTGATTCAAAAGCATTATTGGATCTGTTAAAAACCTTCCAAAAGGAAGGTATGACATCGATCATGATATCTCATAAGTTAAATGAGATTTCCTATGTAGCTGATAAAATAACAATAATCAGAGACGGAGCTACCATAGAAACTCTTGACAGGAAGAAGGATACCATTACGGAAGAGAGAATTATAAAAGGAATGGTTGGCAGGGAGCTGACAGACCGTTTTCCCGTCAGAGAAGAAATCAAAATCGGAGACGTGAGTCTGGAGGTAAAGGACTGGACGGTATACCATCCTTTATATACGGAAAGGAAGGTTGTGGATAAGGTGTCCATAAAGGTCCGTAAGGGAGAGGTAGTGGGAATCTCCGGACTTATGGGTGCCGGCAGAACGGAGCTGGCTATGAGTATCTTCGGAAAGAGCTACGGAACCAATATTTCAGGAAGTATTTATATTAACGGAGAAAAGGTGGAGCTGCATACCGTAAAGGATGCCATAAGGAAAAAACTGGCCTATGTAACGGAGGACCGTAAGAGTAACGGACTTATTTCAAGCAATCCTATCCGGGTAAATAATACATTGGCTAATTTGGAAGCCGTAAGCAATCACTCCGTTATTGATGAGGATCTGGAAGTGAAGGTGGCAAGGGAATATAAGGATAAATTAAAAACAAAATGTCCGACCATCGAACAGAAGGTTGGGAATTTAAGCGGAGGAAACCAGCAAAAGGTATTATTAAGTAAATGGATGTTCGCGGACCCGGATATTTTAATACTGGATGAGCCGACACGCGGTATAGATGTAGGAGCAAAATATGAAATCTATTGTATTATCAATAATCTGGTAGCTGAAGGAAAATCAGTGATCATGATATCCTCCGAATTGCCTGAAGTTTTAGGTATGTGTGACCGTATTTATATCATGAACGAAGGTAGGATCGTCGGAGAGCTTTCGAGAGAAGAAGCAACTCAGGAATTAATTATGTCACATATCTTGAAATCAAGTAGTAAAGGAGAGTAGACCATGGATAAAGCAAAAACCGTATTAAAAAAATATACAATGATTATTGCATTGATAATTGTCACCCTGTTTTTTGCCTGGGGAACCGACGGAAAAATGTTATTGCCTCAGAATGTTAACAACTTAATCGCCCAAAACGCATATGTTTTGATTTTAGCCACGGGTATGCTGCTATGTATTTTAACAGGAGGAAACATTGACCTCTCCGTTGGCTCAATCGTATGTCTGGTCGGTGCCATCGGGGGAACCCTGATGGTCAATATGCGGGTCAATGTATTTCTTGCTATCATCAGTATGCTGGTAGTTGGTTTGCTGATTGGTATTTGGCAGGGCTTCTGGATAGCATATATACGTATTCCGCCCTTCATTGTTACCCTGGCCGGTATGCTTTTATGGCGTGGTCTTGCCCTGGTAATTTTAAACGGACTGACCATAGCGCCTCTGCCCGATAATTACCTGGTATTGTTTAACAGCTATATTCCGGATATTTTTGGCGGCACCATTAATATTACCTGTATTTTAATAGGCGTTATCTCCTGTATTATATACATAGTGTTACAGATCAGAGGACGCATCAATAAAGCGCAAAAAGGTTATGAAATGGAAAGTATGTCTTCCGCCGTTGTGAAGATGATAATCATCAGTATTGTAATTATGGCTTTTGTATATTCGCTGGCCCAATATAAAGGAATACCTATGGTTCTCGTCTGGATCGGCGTAATAGTTATGATTTATGCCTATGTAACATCGAAAACGGTGGTAGGACGTCATTTCTATGCGGTGGGAGGAAATGAAAAAGCAACCAAACTATCGGGTATCAATACCAACCGTATCTATTTTATAGCCTATGTAAATATGGCGTTTTTATCGGCAGTAGCCGCATTAGTAACCATTGCCCGTTTAAATTCGGCAAATCCTACGGCAGGTACCAACTATGAAATGGATGCCATCGGTTCCTGTTTTATCGGCGGAGCTTCCGCCTATGGCGGTATCGGAACCGTAGGCGGTGTTGTGGTCGGTGCTATTTTGATGGGTGTTATTAACTTAGGTATGAGTATCATGGGTGTGGATGCCAACTATCAAAAGGTAGTAAAGGGTCTTGTGCTGTTGGCAGCAGTAATTTTTGATGTATTATCTAAGAAGAATTCAAAATAAAGTTGTGAAAGTAAGGCTGTCCCTGATAATAGGGGCAGCTTTTTTTTATTTCATAGGAAATTGCGTCCTATGAAATAAAACCCTCCGGGGGGGGGGGGATGCACACGAATGCATAAGGAAGATGTCACTGCGTGGCTGCATTCGGCGCGCAAAGTGTCTTCTCCCTCAAGAATGAGGGGCAGGGGAGCTGAAGTGTCGAAGACACTTTGTTCTATCGGCAATAAAAAAACCACCTGCTATGCAGGTGCGGTTTCTGAAAGTACGGCTGTTTTATGGAAAAAATCAAACAAAATGTTTAAAACATATTGATTTACAAGTTTGATTGTGATATTATTAACAAATCCAATTGAATTAATTGGTATTCTATTATGGGGAAAACGGTTTGAACCCTTAAACTATGATTATGCAGACGATGTGAAAATTGTCAGAAAGAAGAGGTGCGAAATATGAATTATCCTAATTTATTTAATGAAGTGCAGATTGGGAGTATGACTGTAAAAAACAGAATTGCGATGTCTCCCATGTCTTTACGTTTGAGTGATTCGGACGGAGCGGTTTCGGACAAATTGCTTAAATTTTGGGAAGCCAGAGCAAAAGGCGGTGTAGGTATGATTATTACCGATGTATTGACTGTGCAGCCTGATTATTGTTACCTGGGGCCGACGCTTTCGCTGGGAACGGAGAAAGAAAGAGATGCCATGAAAAAGTTGATTGACACGGTACACGGCTATGGTACGAAAATAATACCACAGCTGTCTCATCCGGGTCCGGACAGCTTAAGGGGATTGCTTTTCCAACAGGAAACAGTCGGACCCTCTAAGATAGTTAATAAATACTATGGTACCATATGCCGTGAACTGAGTGTCGGGGAAATTGAAGAAATAATTGAAATGTATGGCGATACGGCAAAAAAAGCCCGTGCCCTGGGATTTGACGGAGTGGAATTCCACTGTGCCCATGCATATATGCTGGCAGGTGCCTTTTTATCCCCCATACGTAATAAAAGGACGGACAAGTATGGCGGCTCATTGGAATGCCGTTTACGCTTTCCTCTGGAGGTGATAGAGAATATTAAGACAAAGGCCGGAGCAGATTTCCCCATTGTTGTAAGAATGTCCGGGGACGAGTTGATTGAAGATGGTAATCATCTGGAAGATATGCTGCTGGCAGCCCGGGCGTTTGAAGAAGCGGGAGCCCATGCGCTGGAGATATCAGGGGGAGTACAGCCTGAGTATGCACATCATATAATTCCCTGCCTAGGCGAAAAGAAGGGATTGAATATTGCACAGGCCGCAGAAATTAAAAGGGCGGTTGCCATTCCTGTTTTGTGTGTGGGAAAAATACATACACCGGGGTTTGCCGACAGTTTGATAGCTGCCGGAAAACTGGATATGGTCGTTATGGGCAGAGCTTTAATTTCCGATCCTGAGCTGCCCAACAAAAGTATGGCGGGGGATATTGATAATATTGCGCCCTGTATCGGATGCGGTGACGGTTGTATTGGTTCCGGAGGTATCGAGCATGCGACCTGCGGAATTAATCCTATGGCGGGAAAGGAAAAGGAGATGGAAATACTTCCTGCACCGGTAATGAAGCATGTGGTGGTTATTGGAGGCGGACCGGGCGGCATGATGGCTGCAAGGGATTGTGCACTAAGGGGACATAAGGTAACCTTGATCGAAAAGGAAGAGATATTGGGCGGTACATTAAATGTAGCATGCCGCGCGCCTTTTAAGCAGGATATTACAGGCTGGACCAAATATTTAATTAATCAGGTCACATCTCTGGATATCACCATTTTGCAGGGAAAAGAATGTTCAAGCACCCTTCTTAAGGAAATATCTCCGGATACCATTGTTGTTGCCACGGGCGGGACAGCAATTGTTCCTAAGATCAAAGGGATAGACAAGCAACAGGTTGTAATGGCTGCCGATGTTTTAAAAGGAAATATACCGGTACTGGGCGGAAATCTACTGGTGATCGGCGGAGGTATCGTAGGGCTTGAAACAGCAGACTTTCTTGAGCAGAATATAAATCCTGTTACGGTGACAATCATGGAGATGACAGAGGAGGCAGGAAAAGAATATCTGCCTGCCAATAAAGCTTTTATCCTAAAAAAATTAATGGAAAAAGGTACAAAAATATATACTGGTACACAGGTCAGCCGAATCGAAGAGGAAGGTGTTTACGGAATAAAAGAGGGAATGGAGAGTAATTTCGGAAAGTTTGACCGTATTATTATTGCCTGTGGCTTCAAAAGCAGCTATGAGGAAAGCCTTTATCATGGCCTGGCGGAAGAGGTTCATGTAATCGGAGATGCACTTAGGCCGAGAAGGGCGTTGGAGGCTATTGCGGAAGGAGCAAAAATAGCAAGAGAAATATAATCTGTCCGGTTACTGTAAAAATTCTTTATCTGTCAGGGTTCCTATGCTATAATGAAATAATATAAAAAAAGGTTTTGCTGACAGATAAAGGGGAAAAAATTGCGTGAACTAAAAAATATAGAAGAAAAAATATTAGACAGAGCTTTATATCTAATTGGAAGAGACGGGACCTGTAATGTATCTATCAGAGCCATTGCCAGGGAAGCCCAGGTGAACGTAAGTGCCATTAATTATTATTTTCGTACGAAGGAAGAAATGTTAAGACAGGTAAGGGAGCTTTATATCACCAATACCCTGGAAATAATATCCATAATGGATCGGAAGGAATGCAGATATGAGGAAAGGCTCCTGGCGGCAACTAATGAAATTTTGGAGTACGTTTTAAGATTTCCCGGAATTTCGGTAATGCTGAAGGATGCGGAAAAGCGGGAAGATGCGACCTCGAAAAAGGTGGTCCGGGTAACCGGAATGATGATAGACGGTGTTGATTATTTGCTGGAAAAGTGGATGGAAGGAAATGACGAATCCATTAGCTTTAAGCGTATGATATTCTGGTCATCCATAAATTACCCTGCCGTTAACAATGAGCTTCTCTTAAAGGATTATTCTATTTGGAGGGAAAAGGAAGAGAGGAATGCTTATATTAAGTATTTATTAGAGATGCTCAGGAAAAAATAGGGAAAATATAGTATATATAAGCGGATATCTATTTAAAAATGAGGATATCCGCTTTTTTATCGTATAGAAAATTACGTCCTATACGATAAAATCCTCCGGGGGATGCACACGAATGCATAAGGAAGATAAACAAAATGTTTAAAACATATTGATTTAAAATTAACAATTTAATATAATATAATTAGTAATTCCCAGAAGTCATGAATTACAAGATATTAGAAAACTGGTAGGAGGATATGCATATGGCGTATGGAAGGCTGTTCAGCTCAATAAAAATCAGAGGATTGGAATTAAAAAATCGTATCATGTTTCCTGCAATGGGAACGAAAATGGCTACGGAAGATAAATTTGTTACCCAGCAAATTATTGATTATCATGTAGCACGTGCAGAAGGGGGATGTGGATTAAATTTTACGGAAGTCTGTTCCGTATTTGAAAAGGCTGCTCCTAAAAAATTTTTAGCAATCAGCAATGATGAATATATACCCGGATTCAAAAAGCTGACGGATGCTATTCACGAGGCAGGAGGTAAAGCGGGAATTCAGCTTTGGCTGGGAGGATTGGCGGTAGGAAGTGACCAAAGCCAAATGATTATTATTCCCAGCGATATGCCTGTTGCCGGAACGGAATATACCATACCGGGAGCGAACATTGAGATCATAAAAGAAGCGGTTGCTGCTTTTGGCTCAGCGGCAAAAAGAGCCGTAGAGGCAGGCTTTGACACCATTGAATTCCATGCGGGTCATAATTATACCCCGCATTCCTTCTTAAGTCCTTATTTTAACAAGAGGACGGATGAATACGGAGGCAGCCCGGAGAACCGTTCCAGATTCCTTTTGGAGTGCATAGAAGCCATCCGTAATAATATACCGGAGGATATGCCCTTGTTTATGAGAATCGATGCCCATGATGATTATCTGGAAGGCGGTCTGACCATAGAAGAAGTCATTACATTCTGTAGGATGGCGAAGGAGGCCGGTGTGGACGTGCTGGACGTATCAAGAGGAAACTTCTCCAGTGCGGCTATTAAATACGAAGTACCGCCTATTGATATACCCAGGGGATTTAATGTGGAAAATGCTGCCAGAATCAGAAAAGAAACGGATATGGTAACCGTTGCGGTGGGAAGAATCAACGATCCTGCCCAGGCAGAGGAAATTTTGGAAGAAGAAAAAGCAGATATGGTGGTTATGGGGCGTGCGCAGCTGGCTGATCCTGAGTTCTGCAATAAGGCAAGGGCAGGAAGAGAGGCAGCTATTGTAAGA
>CAMJWQ010000093.1 GCA_946409475.1 uncultured Lachnospiraceae bacterium | reverse complement strand
GATGATTGGCATGGGCGAAACCTCCAGACGGCAAGAGGGACAGAGCAGCGTAAAACTGCCTGTCCTTCTTGCTCATGTGATAGGGCAAAATGCCCTTCACTTGGTTAGCCCGAAAAACCCATTTCGTAGGGGCCGTTTTCAAAAAAATCCTGGCATTTTTTGCGAACCGCTTTAATGCTGTCCTGAACAGCAGCTTTGGAACAACCGCAAATTGTTTTGATTTAATTATAATGGGCAAATGTCTCTAAAAAGTCTCAGCTGCAAAATCAATTGTCACAGTTTTGAGACATTTAGAGATTCAAAATAAAAGCGGCGGTTTTTACCGTCGCTTTTATTTAAACTATATCCTATTTTCGCTTTCAAAATCAGTTTTTTTCTGCTTCACAAAGCCGGTTGACGATTTCAGTAAGCAATTTTGCCATCAATGGGCAGTATTGTTCTTACCTTCCAGATAAACATTCATGTTATAGCCGTCAACTTCAACTGTAGTTCCAACCTGCTTTATTTTAGCCTTTTTTATTTTTAGCATGACATAATGATAGATTGCCGCAGTCACAAAAAATATGATCAAACAACAAAATATGAAAAGCGATGCTATTTTGATTACTCTCCACATTTTCTATCCCCACAATTGTAAAATAGATTTCTCTTTCTCTTAGGCGAATGACCACAGCGGTAAACCGCTTTCAAAATCGACATTGATTTTGCCCGTATCCTTTAGCCATGCGAGATAAGAACGAACCGTGCTGCCCACAAGAACATACTGCTCAAAATTCATGGTGAGGTCATACTCATTGAACAGCTTTTGCAGGATATGTTCAAAACAAAGCGGCTCCTTGCAGAACTGCAGTATCTTTTCCGTAATCTCCTGTACCTTGTCAATATTGAGCTGAGCCAGCGGTGCGATGTTGTTTGTCGCTTCCGCGTGAGCAGGAACAAACATGGAGGCTTCCAGTGTCTTTACCATTTCCAGCGTATTGAGATAGGCCGCCACGTCATATATAAAACTGATTTGATATTTTTCCAGCGTTTCCTTGCTCGACAGACAGTCCGCCAAATAGACCACATTGTCCGCATCACGATAACCAACCATGTCGAAAAAATGCCCCGGCAGTGGGAGAATTGTCATACCATGCGGCAATACCTCCTCATTCAGATATTCCGCGTCACTCTCCTGGGCCATCAGAAATTTGTGCCGCAAATCCTTTGGCGGATAGCCGCCATACAGAAAGGAAGGCTCCAGCAGAGGGTGGCGTGTGAAGTCGCAGTCGATTCCCGGCGCGTAGATTTTACAGCCTGTCTGGCTCTGTAAATATTTGTTTCCCCCAATATGATCGGCATTGGAATGGGTGTTCAGAATTGCTTTCAGGTACCAGTTATTTTTTTCCAGGATCTGTCGGACTTTTCTTCCCGCATCCTTGTCGCTTCCGCCGTCTACCAGATAAACCTCATTATCCTGACCAACATAAAGCCCCATTTTCGCCGGACAGTTGATGTAATAGCTATTACTTCCGACCTTTACCAGTTCATACATTGCTGCACCTCCTTAGCGGCCAGGATAGAAAATCATATTATTGACCATGCAAATTTCTTCAAATGGATTACTGTAAACGTGCGAAGTATCCGCCTTAAAACGAAGCGCTTGTTTTTCCTCAACCGTAACAGTTTTCCCGTTTAAGCAAATCTTCAACTTGCCTTGTAGAACAAAAATATATTCCTCAACACCATCCTGATGTTTCTCAGAGTGGTGACTGCAGCCTGGGTCAAACTCAATATAGAATGTTTCCGCATTTCTTACCGGATCATATGCAAACAGTGGATACGCCCTCATACGGCCGTTATCTTCAATTATAATGTTATCTTTCTGAATCGTTGCTACGGTATATTCCACCTGCTGGTCTTGCAAAATCGAGGATAAAGGCACCTTCAGCCCTGTTGCGATCTTCCAGAGTGTATTGATAGTCGGAGACGACTGCCCTCGCTCAATTTGACCCAGCATCGGTTTGCTGACGGTCGTAATCTTCGCCACGTCATCCAGTGTGAGGTTTTGGCTTGTACGTATTTTCTTCAGCTTTTCCCCTACGCTTGGAATGGATGTACTCATTTTGTCCTCCTAGTCATATGTTATATTATAATAATAATTTATTATAACATATTTTAGAAAGGTTGCAAGCTACACATGGGAATTTTTACTATCGAATTTTTACTATTATAAAAAATAGTAAAGTGATTGTTCACCGGTCTTATGCTGTATAGGATACAATGGTCAATATCATTGGATTCAGCAATCATTAAGTAAAGGTATTTCCATTTGCTTTCCTTTTTCAATTAACGAAAGGATTTCTTTTTTAAATAATTCTCCTATTTCATACGGACATCCCCAATAATCAAATATACCGCCTTTATTACTGTTCTGTCCGCATATCACCAAAACACCTGTTCCAAGTTTTTGTTTCAGATAGGATGCAAGCCAGCCGACAAATCTGCTGTTATCTAAGTTCTCCCGGAAATGGAAACTGACTATTTTAAATTGCTCCTTGGTTTCATCCTGAGAGGGTATTAACTGGCTCCAAACCTCTTCATCTCTTACAAAAGCTATAGCCGTTTCTTTCGCTTTGCATTCCAACTCGGCAATCGGGAATTCTTCGAAAATATATGAGTTATCAAAATCCTTAAACTCAGCTCTTGAAAGAACTCTTAACAATCGTTCCTCTGTTTGTTCTTCCGTTTCTTTGCTAATGTACATAGTTACTCATCTCTTACTGACATTGTGGTTTATTTTACTTCATACCTATCTTTCTGATTGAAAAATGTCATATCAGCATATCCGGCAAATATTCTTCCTGAATGCTTCACCCCGTCCGGAATGTAATATCTCTCACCTTTCATATAGGTATTTGAAACTCCGTCGATATTCAACTCGATTTTCCCTTCGAGAACGACTCCCCATTGGCTTGCATGCGAATGCTCCGGCAAATCAATATCCTCAGCAAATTCCATAAAAATAATCTGATAGGTATCTCCCTGTGAAAGGTAGGCACTAATTCCTTGCAATGGAATATCAGCCTTTGGAAGCTTTATAATCGGTTCAGGAAATATATTTGACATCTGTTTTTTCTCCTCCTATTCCTATTTTTATTTCATTTTTACTACTCTAAACAACACTTCCGCCTCTGGCAATTTCAACCGGATTATCAAATCTTTCACATATTAATTTTATCATTTTCGTTTTCTGCCTGAACACACTCCAGCAAAACAGTCGTCTTACTGAAATCCAGGATATTTATATCATATACCTGAGCTAAGCGGAAAAGGTCAGTTTTATCGGCTTCCCAGTCCTTGCAATATAAAAAGCCTCTTAATTATTCTTCCTAAATCCTGACGGCTTCGGACGGTAACCGCATATTTGCTGATATTTCTTGTAATCCCAACAATATCAACCTCTTGAAACGCATCGTTCCCAATCAGGTTTGTGGCCACCTGTTCATGGCGCGGCAGAATAACTTCAATCTCCTTTTGCCCATATAGGGCGTTAAACAGGTCGATTGCCTGGCCGCCCGGATACCCAAACAGGATATCAACTTTCTCTTGTTTTAGTGCTTTCACCAAAAGCTCCGCACCTGTTATGTCATATTATTGCCTCCCTTCCCACGATATGCAAATGCTCGCTTGCGAATGGTCTAATCTTGATGCTGCCAACCTTTTGACGGTACCATTTTCATTGTTCGTCCTGTAGAATCCCCTTTAAAAACAGGGAAACACTGTTCTTGATATATTCCTCCTGCTTAACCCCTGATAACTGATCGCCAAAGGAAGCCTTCAAAAAAGTGAAACCAAAAGTAGCTGAAAGAATCGTCATAGCGAGGGATTCAAAATCACAGCTTCCAATCTTACCTTTTTCATGCATTGCTTCAAAATAGGATACCAAAGACCGGAGAAACGCGTCGGGAATTTTCATAACATATGGCATGGTGTCCTCATAAATCTGAGGAGCGCGCAAACCGATAGAAAGGCTGACGAAATCGGGGGTGACTCTTTCAAGATAATTACGCATGAACATTTCAAGATCCGATCGCAGCTCCCACTTCACATCCTGAAAAACAGCCTTCGATACATTCGCACGCCATTTCTCCTGGTCCATTCCCGATAAGACGATATCTTTCTTGCCGTTAAATTTTCGGAAAATCGTACATTCGTTTATGTGCGACCTGTTGGCTATGTTCTTTGTCGTTGTCGCGACATATCCCTTTTCTTTGATGAGTTCCATCGTGGCATCAATTATTTTTTGACTCGTTTCATCCAAATTATGTGCCCTCCCTATGCAAGTGTCTACTTGCATAGTATCTCGTTCATCCAGAACTGTCAATAAGAATTACTGAAATAGCTCATTATAAAGGAGAAGCTCACAATCGAATCGGCGATTTGGCTGTCTGAACAATGGCTTTTTCAACGCTTCAGATTCTGAAAGTCTGATGTTGGTGACATCAACGCCGATACAGTTCACCGCCCTGAAAGCGCCGGACATCAACACAGGCTACGGCGCCTGCTTCACAGATGATAACAGTGCAGCCGGTAGCTGCACCAATCGTACAATCATTGAAATAGCAAATAATAATACCGAAGTCCCGGTTATGCCGGTACCTATTTTACCAACAGTTTGATTCAACTTCTTCACCCACCTTACTTCTGGTTATATATACATCCGGCCAGATAAACACACTAAATAGGATTTATCTTTTATTTCTTTATTATCGTAACAAAGGCATAAAGCCTGTCAACCTGTTTACTTTTTTCTTTTCTCCATAAATGGCTACTCCCAGGTATGTGTGATCTTTCTCTGGTACACACGCTGCTTTGGTAATATACTCACTATACACATTACAGCATTGTGCTACATCAGAAAAATCAACAACAATTAAATCACTAAACTCCGGGGTATACAACCGTTTCCGCAAATCCTTTAAAATGTCCTTACTGCCTTTTAGCATTGCAATTGGTATTGTTATGATTCCTAAATGTGTTTTCTCTGTGGCATCGACAACATCATCTCCTACTTGCTTTGGAATCTGCTTCCCCAATGTTACCCCTAAGATAGCTGAAGTGTTGGCTATGACACCGGTTGGCAGTTCAGAATCTATGATCATTACGCATTTCATATCGCAATCATTCATTTATAAGCTCTCCTTTTTTCTTTATAAAAATCTTATTCTCGGAAATAAACAGCCCCGCTAACGTAAGAATTATTCCAAATACAGCAATACCTGTGATTTCTTCTCGTAATATGATGGCAGAAGTAGCAACCGTTATTACAGGAACCATATAAATATATACACTGGTTTTTACTGCACCTAATATTCTAACTGCCGAGTTCCATGTGACAAAGCATAATGCCGAAGCGCCCAGTCCCAAGAATAATATGTTAAATAAATTCACAGGCTGAATAAGCAGATCAACGCTTGGACTAAACCCGGATATAAATAATGCAGGTATCATAAACACCAGCCCATAAAGGAAAATTCTGCGTGTTGTTTGAATTGTGTTATAATGAAACCCGCTAATCTTCTTTGTCAATATAGAATAGGCAGCCCATACTGCCGCAGCTAAAACAGCCAATATATCTCCACATGGGTTTAGCTTTAGAACACTGAAGCCATTAAAGCTGATGAAAAAAATCCCTGCAAATGCGATAAGAAATCCCACAAAAAATTGCAGCGCTGGCCTTTCTCCTTTTAAAAACAAATGTGCAAAGATAGCGGTAAAAAAGGGGGCTATTGAAATAATTACACCCACATTGGAAGCAAAAGTATACGTTAGAGCGATATTTTCCAGCAAATAATATAGTGTGACCCCGCATAGACCCGCCGCAGCAAAATACAACTCCTGTTTTCTCTCTTTTATTTTTAGCCTGTGAGGATACACGAACAACAGGACAATAAATCCTATTGTAAATCTCAAAAACAGTATCTCGATTGGGCTAATTGCCTTTAAAAGCACCTTTGTTGATATAAAAGTGGTACCCCAAATTAAAATAGTGATAACGGCAAATAAATGTCCGGCCGTTTCCTTTTTTCTGTCCATATAAATCCTTTCTGCTTAAATACCTAACTACGCATATCCTTAAATATGTTCATGTACTGCTTTGGCGTGAGTCCGATAAATTTCTTAAAGAAATTTGAAAAATGGCTTTGATCGTTAAAACCTGTCTGCAACGCCGCATCTATTGGCAATACACCTTGTTCCAAAAGCTTTTTTGCCTTGTCGATGCGTATCGTTTCCAGATAACTGTATGGTGAGATTCCTTTTTGTTTCGTAAAGGAGCGAAGCAAATAATATTTACTTAACCCGGTTAGATTACTTAATTCATTTAATGTTATGTTCTTCATGTAGTTTTTCGCTAAAAACTCGCAAATGGCCTTCGCTTCCATACTTTGTTCTGAATTTAGTGATGTTACCTCATCTGTATATTCTTCAATTAACTGCTCCAAGAGCAAATAAAATATTTCTTCTTTTCTGAAATCCTTCTCATCCTGCATGATCACCAAATGCAGTTCTCTTAATAGTGAAACCAATTCACTATGAAAAATTACCGGTGTTGTAAAATAAGGCAAATCATCCCTTCCTGTAATTTCATAAACAGCTTTACTCATAACTTCCGGTTGAATATTGATACAGCGATAATCCAGCGTTTTACCATCAATCTGCTCACAGGTATGATTATCTCCGGGATTGAACAGTAACAGATCTCCTTGTTCTATGGTATACTCCTTGTTTTTACAGGATAAATACCGACTTCCGTTTTCGATAAATCCGATTACATAATACTCATGAAAATGATTGGGGAATTTCTGCATGATCCCTTGAAAATGATATGCTTCTATTTTAAGTTCCACATCAAATTTCACTGTTCTTATTTCTTTTGTCAAAAGGTTACCTCCTTTCTACGATGATTTGATATCTAATGTACCACATATCTTCACATCATTCTTGTATGATATTGCCCTTGCCTGATATTTAGTTTCCTACTTTATTGACTTCAGCTGAGAATTACAGAGATTTAAATGCTTTCATATTATATTATTCATAACTGTTAGCTTGCCATTTTCCTTTTCAGGCCATTTACGCCATACAATTGCCAAAAGTATAAGAGAGGATATAATCAGGATTGCCAGCAACCGGATCTCATAAGTAAAAGTGGGTCTTCCAAACAACAAGCCAAAGTCGATTTGAGTATTCGGGTACATAGGAGTTAAATAGCTGGCCACTTTGAATAGACCGGGCATGATTTGCAGAGGCATGGTTCCACCGCCGGCTATTGTCTGCGCAAGCATCAATGGTATATTAATAAAGATGCCGTTTTGCCCAAACAAAACCGAGAATATTAAAGTAAACCGGAAAGCTGTTATTTGCATAAAAATCTGCTGCAGATAAACGATTACCAACTTTTTTAAACTGGTTGAAATTAACATTCTTGCCATCATTACTCCAAACAAGGGTGCAAAAACGGCGATAACACATCCTGTAATTTCAACATATCGTTAAGCATGAAAGTCCTGTTTTGGCTTATTCGCGACTTATAAACATCCGGGTATACGATCTTTCTTCCTGCGATCCAACATACAAACGAGAAAAAAGTATAATCTCCTCCACATGATTCCCATGTGCAACAAACGGGATCTGCAGGAATCCGCAGCAACCATTAGGGCTTTACGGGATAAAAAAATAAGCAACGAACCATCTTCTTTTTTAGAGGATGGTTCGTTATCTTATTGCAGCTCTTGCCGCCGTTTTCACGCCAACAGGACTTCCCTATCCGAATCCTTAATATGGGCATAAAAAATGGGATATCTCCATCCTAAAAATATTTTTATTATTTTCAGGAAATTGGTTTTACTCAATTGAGTAAATTGGATTTATCTTCTTTTTTGCTCTACTTTTTCAAGTATTTCATTACTTAATGTACGAAATACCTGACAGAAATTACAAAATCCATTCTGTCCGATAATATAAATATTGGGCATATAGTCCATTCTTGCATTTGAATACATAATACGTTCCATACCATTATCCACGGCAATATGATTGCTTAAAGCCACATCTACTTTTTTACATATCGCTTCTTTTATAAAGTAATCTAGAGACTCAAGATACCTTGAGTGGGTAAAAAAGATGCCGCTTAAACCTGATGGGGCCTTGGCGGATATGTCATTTTTTAAATTAACCCATTAACGGTATGAATTTTCTGATTCTATTTCTGAGAATCAAGAATAAACAAAGATGCATCGAACCCCATGAATACGTTACTTCCAGTATAAAAAGTTTTGGATTGAATATCCCTGTATCCTATTTTCGTCATAATTTCAGTTAGCTCTTTTTGATTAAATCCGTTATGAACCATATCTGAAACTACATTATCATTTTTATCAAAATCTACGATCAGTAAATGTCCGCTGTCTTTTAGAATTTCGTATAATCTTGATAAAATTAATTCAACATCCTTAATATGGAGTAAAACCTGAGCCATAAAAATATAGTCAGTATGTAAATCCAAGAGACTACCTTTTTCAAAGTCAAAGCATACTGTAGATGCATTACGAATATTAGAACTGGAAATCTTTTGCGTTATCTGATTAATCATGTTATGTGATGTATCCAGAAACAATATCGATTTAAAGTCATTTAATAAATTCATACCAACAAGACCAGTTCCACACCCAAAATCAATGGCATTCTTACTTTTAGCATCATATAAGTATTCACGAATAGCATCTGCTGATACTTTTGCAATGTGGATTCTTTCAGAAGTGTCATATATATTTGCTATTCTTTCAAACTTATCCGTATTCCCCATTATTACCTCCTCAATCTACGTTATTAAAAATCTGATTTCATACTTTTATCTCCTCATGGGCCACTTTTTCACTGGAGCTCTAAGGTTTATGCGCGTTTCAGCAAACAAACCGTTTCTGTATGCCTTGAAGCGACAATAATAATGCTGGTAAGACCTATTTGTTCCTTGGTGGCAGGAGTATTTTTTCACAATCAAACTACAACACCTATTTATCTAAGACAATTCATTATAATGCTAATCATTATTTCCTTCTCTTCCGGTTTAAATTGCTCTATTTCCTTTTGGCCTGGACATGTTCTGATGATCATATGCATCAAGTAATTCCAGCGCCGTACTATACTTTTCAATAACTGATAGCACTTGTTTTGCATCTAATTGATTCTGTGTATGTTTCATAATTGTATTACCTCATTTAATTGATTCATACGATTATGATTTACCGCATATCCGTTTACTATGTATTCCCTTAAAACCTTATTTGCCCACTTTCTGAATTCTACACCTCTTGTCGATTTGACACGATATCCTATTGAAATAATGACATCCAGATTATAGTGAGCAACTTGATATATTTTCCCATCACTAGCAGTTGTCGCAAAATTTGCGACAACTGAACTATCCTCTTGAAGCTCTTCTTTAAGGGCATTATTAATATGCTTACCAATAGTTTTTACATCTCGTCCAAATAATTCTGCCATTTGATTTCTGTTAAGCCATACAGTTTCTTCATTTATGCTAACAGGAAGTTGGATTAATCCATCTTTTGTTTCAAATATTGCAATTTTATTTTCTATAATCTATCCCTTCTTTCCGTTTGCATATAATAATAGTGATACAAAATCTATTATTAATACCATTGCAAACCTATAATTTACTTAATACTGTCATTTTATCTTAATCTTTTGATTTAATGTACGAATATTCGTATCCAGAGTAATTTTCAATAGTTTTACTCCTTTTTTCATCATTAATTATATTACACTTTTTCCCATTTATTTGCTTTGCTCTCTCCAGCAAAGGTCATAGATTTATTATAGGTCACTTGTTGATTATTATTCCATTCATTATATATATCAACTGCTTTTTCGTGCGTTGATTTGCTATGCATATCACTATTTACAATATTACGTCATTATCTATTGTCCAACTCTTTCTTCTGTAAAAGGCAAATACTTTCACAATGTGTTGATGCTGTGAATCGGATTCCTGATGGGCATAGTTTAGCCCTAGCGGAGAAGCTTTTTCTGAGCAATATGCTCCGAGTTTCTAGACAATTAAATACAGTTTCATTATAAAGTGTAATGCCTTTTATAATTGAAATCCTGCAATGAAATTTTTAAGCAACCCACTCGCACAGTTTTTTGTATCTTTAAAGCAGTTAATATCTCCGAACACGAAAAAATTGTCCTTGGCTCGGGATACGGCAACATTCATCAAACTCTTGTTTGCATCAATGAAAAAACAACCGTCCTGTTTTCCATACACTGTAGACAATATTATGATTTTTCTTTCTGCCCCTTGAAAAGTATGAACTGTGCCAACACTTATTTTTGCAGAATTAGCTGGCATCTGCTTTTTCAATTCTGCTTTTATACATTGAACCTGAGCTTTAAATGGTGTTATAATCCCAATTAGATTTTCTTTCGACTCGCTTGGGTAAGCATTCACAATGAGCTTAAAATTATTTTTCAA
>CAMJWQ010000092.1 GCA_946409475.1 uncultured Lachnospiraceae bacterium | reverse complement strand
CGCAAATAAGGTCAAAACTCTGGAAGAGGCCGTAACCTTTGTGAAATCGGGAGACCGCGTGGTTCTCGGCCATGCCGTGGGCGAGCCTCTCGCCTTGGTTGATGCTCTCACGGAATATGCCGTAAAGGCCGATTTAGAAAATGTGGAAATTGTACAGTTGGTTGCCATGGGACACTCTTTATATGCAAAACCGGGAATGGAGAAGCATTTCCACTTTAACGGCATTTTTTTAGGCGCTCCCACAAGAGAATTGGTGGCAAGCGGACGGGGTGATTTTACTCCTTCCTGCTTTTATCAGGTTCCCGAATTATTTCAAACGACCCTTCCCGTAGATGTCGCTATGATAACGGTATCCCCGCCTGATGAAAACGGTTTTTGCAGCTACGGTATCTCCTGTGACTATACAAAGCCGGCAGCCGAAGCCTGCAAGACCGTAATAGCTGTTGTGAACCCCCATATGCCGCGGACCTTAGGTGACTGCTTTATTCACGTTAAGGACATCGGTATTCTGGTAGAGGACGATACGCCGATTCCCGAATTATCTCTCCCCAGGATCGGAGATGTGGAAATGGCCATCGGTGAAAACTGTGCCGGTCTCATCCACGACAGGGATTGTCTGCAGCTGGGAATTGGGGCAATTCCCGATGCCGTCCTTAAATTTTTAGATGATAAAAAGGATCTTGGCATCCATTCCGAAATGGTTTCCGACGGAGTCGTGGATTTATACGAAAAAGGAGTCATCACCTGCAAGGCCAAAAATTTCCACAAGGATAAAATGATGATTTCTTTCTTAATGGGAACCAGGAGATTATATGACTTTGCGGACAACAACCCCATTATTTCCATGATGTCCGTAGATTATATCAATAATCCTGTCGTTATCGGTCAAAACGATAATATGGTATCCATAAATTCCGCCCTTCAGGTTGACCTGACGGGACAGGTCTGCTCCGAGGCCATGGGGTTAAAGCAATATTCGGGAATCGGCGGACAGGTCGATTTTATCAGAGGATCCGCTTTTTCCAGGGGAGGCCGGTCTATTCTGGCATTCCAGGCAAGTGCCAGGGGTGGAACCATATCCAAAATCGTACCCTTCTTAACGGAAGGCTCTCCGGTAACAACCTCCCGGACAGATGTGGATTATATCGTGACCGAATACGGTATCGCCAAGCTTAAGGGCAATACCCTGCGGGAAAGAGCACGGCAATTAATCCAAATTGCAGCCCCACAGTTTCGTGATGATCTGATGCGGGAATATAAGAAAAGATATCCTTCCTTTTAATACGTTTCCTTAAAGCCGGTACTGTGCTGGGTAAGTTTTGGTGAATAACAGTACCTGACAGAGGGTATCCGAAACCATTTAATTCATTTATCGGTTTCGGATACCCTCTATGTATTTCCTATGCTATTTGCCTCCGGCAGCTTATGCCATACTCTCCCTCTTATCCTTCTTTTCTCCCCCGACACAAAGCAGCAGATAAAGAATGACGCCTGCTGCCAATCCCCAGGCAGAACCCTTTACATACAATATGGCGGCCATTGCGCATGCTATTCCCCTATCCTGAGGTGTTTTCATCTCTTCAGCCGCAATTCTGCCGCACACGTAACCCTGGACTAACAAGGTCAAAGACAAGGCAGCCGGCAAAATCGGCTCGACAAAGGAAGCAATGGGAACCAATGCCACACATAAAAAGGTCATCCACCGGAATGTTCCTACCCCTGAAAAAATAGAATCCATAGATTCTCTTCCGTTTTTATAACGCTCTGCGACAGAAGCCGTTACCGCTGCCCATAATGGTCCGCACATCGGAACATAGGGACAGATAACTGCCTGTACAATGTTTCTTAAGCCTGAAATCAGATTCGATCTGTTCGCATTAAAATCAATTTTTTCATCCGGCCTTGAAGCACCTGCTTCTCCTATTAAGGCATTGGAAGAAACAAAATCACCAAAAGCAATTATGTAAATCGAGATTGCCGTAGGTATCGAAGCAATAAAGACACCGATGCCGGGAAAGCCCGTAGAGCCAAAGGGTGACAATGCATGGATGATTCCTGCAAAATCAGGTATTTTTATAATGGAGCCCAATACAAAATTTGGCATGGGAAGCTCTCCTGTAATCGGCCCTATAATAACTGCAAGCAATACGGCAGGCAGCATTCCGAAATTCCCCAAAGTCCTGGCCCATTTATGCTTCGCCGCAAACCTCTTAAAGACAACAGAAAATAATCAAACAAAGAACCAATTCCCACGGTAATGGAATAGGAATTAAACCGGCCGCCTTCCTTAAATTCCCCAAGAACCGCTGAAAATCCCGCTCCTAACAATACACCGGCCTTTATAGCGGACGGTACCCAGTTAATTACCTTTTGCGCCAGTCCCGTAATGCCCATAATCAAAAATAGAAGTCCTACCTCCAGCTGCAGGGCAATTAAATGCTGGTTTCTGACTACTCCCTGCTCCTGGGCCGTTAAAAAAGCCGTAATTAAAGGTATGGCAGGAGTTATCCAGCCAGGTACCACAGGATCTCCCAAAAGAGAATGCATACTGTAAAAAAATCCGTTGATGATAACCATTGACCAGGCTATCTCGTAAGAAACTCCCAGGACCTCCTGCAGCACAGGAATAGCACCCAGGCAGGTGGCACACATCAAAACAGCCTGCAGGCATTCCGAAGCCTCCCATCTGTAATGAATAAAAGGAATCCTGATTTTAAATATCCCGGCGGGAATATAGGGTTGCTCCTCGCCATACTTTCTTTTCATCGCCATAAATTTTCCTCCTAAAATAATGTCTTTGCTACTTTATATAAAGAGCAAATTTTATGCCAAGAAAAGCTCTTCTTATGCCTGTTCCTTTGTTTATAAGCAATTTCCTAAACAGGACTGCCGCTCCCTATTTTTATTTGAGGCCTTAAGTTTCATTTTTGCAACAAAAGAACAGAAATTCTCCTCTTTTTATACCTTCTAATGAAAAACAGGACCGTTGTATTATTGAGTCATGTTGCAAAATCACAACACGAAATATCCTATGTATTCGACAGCTTTCTGTCATAAGTAGTTCCTATCCCCAATTCTCTTCTGTATTTTGCAACAGTTCTTCTGGAAATCATCATACATTCGGCTTCCAGTCTTTCTGCCAGCTCCTGATCGCTATAGGGATGCTCCGTATTTTCCTCTTCAATCATTTTTTTAATTTTCGCTTTTATGGCCTCCGGAGTTTCCCTGCCGTCTCCCTGTGAAGAAGCACATGGCAGAAACAAGGATTTCATTTTAATGGTTTTGCTTTGAAATTGGATGTACTTTCCCTTAATCCCCCGGCTTACGGTAGAGGCATGTATGTTTAATTCCCTTGCAACTTCCGTAATAGACATGGGCTTTAAGGCTCCTTTTCCGGTAAAATATTCTTTTTGAAACCGTAATACCGCATCCGTAATCCGGTATATGGTGGTTCTCCTCTGTTCTATACTCCTTAAAATAAACCTGGCCTTTTCCAGGTTTTTTTTAAAATAAGCAAGGAGCTCTTTATCTCCGGCTGTTTTCATCATGTTTATGTAATAGCTGCTTAAATAATAATCTCCCATCCATTTATCATTTAACTCTATATCCCACTTTTTATCCTTATAGGAAACCATGATATCAGGAACAATATATCTTGTCTTTTCCAGGGACATTCCCGTCAGCGGCCTGGGATTAAGATGCTTTATGGCAACAATATATTTTCTGACCTGCGCCGTAGAAAGCTTTAATGTCCTGGAAATATTGCTGATTCTGCCTTCCGCGATATCCATAAGATGATTTTCTATTATCGCATGGATATAAGGATCATCCTCTCCCTTCACCTCCAGCTGGCGTAACAGGCAGTGCGGCAGATCCACCGAAAAAATACCGTCCGGCTTTAAGGATCTTAATACCGACAGGCACCTTTTTACCGTGTTCTCAGGTGCTTTTATTATCTTTGCCGCTTCTTCCGCGGACATGGAAAAAAATCCATTGCCGTCCAGGCAGTCTATCAAAAATTCCATTATTTTATTTTCCAAAGCCGAGTATTCCCTAAGATTTATTTGGTCCAGCAAAAAATACTTTAAGGTAAGAGAGTTATCCCATGCCGTCTCAGCAGGCACATTTTGCAGATCATAAGTCCCGCAACGGCCTGTCCCCCGCTCTTCCCAAATGTCGGCTGAAAAATCCTGTGCTTTACTCTCTTTACCCGGCTCATCCGTGGAATCCTCCGTAGAATGCTGCAGTAAAGGGTTTTCTAAATATTCATTTAATAAAAATTCATTTAATTCCTGGTTGTCCATGGCCAGTATCTGCAATGATTGAATCTGATTTTGAGACAAAACCTGTGACTGCTCCAAAATAGTCTGAAATCCGATTTGCATAAGAATACTCCTAATCCAAAGGCTTCTTTCATTGTTCTTTGATTGTTATTTTATTAACTAATTATAGCATATCCTTACCCTAAAAAAAAGTATTGTTCCATTACTCTCCCAATCACCGTAAGGCAGTCATTATATTGTTGTTGAACACTCAATTCCATGCTATAATATTTAGTATAATTTAGTTGATTTTAGTACAGAAAAGAGGTAATAATTTGACATTAAAAGAACTGGCAAAGATAGCAGGCGTCTCTCCGTCAACGGTTTCCCTGGTCATTAATAACAGAAAAGGTGTCGGTGATGTTAAAAGAAAAGAAATTCTTGATTTACTGGAACAATACCATTTCCATATTCCCAAAAAGCTCAATAACCCCGACAGGAATCTCTTGTTCTTAAAATATATAAGACATGGTATGATCGTAGAAGAAAATGCGGGATTTATTTCAACCATAATGGATTCCATAGAAGCCGAGTGCCGTAATGAGGGCTATAATTTAAGCATTGTGGTTTCGGAAAATTGTCTGGAAAATACTTTACAGAACATTGATTTTACGAAGTTTAACGGATTATTCGTTTTAGGAACAGAGCTGGATGCCGCTTCCTATCCTTTATTAGGCAAAATCCCCATTCCCTTTATCGTTATCGATAACATTATGCCCAACTTTAACTGCAATGCCATTACCATGTCTAATGAAGAGATGGTTCACGAAGCCTTGCGGCATTTATCCATATTAGGGCACAAAAGCATTGGTTATTTACGGAGCGCCATGAAAGCACAAAATTTTAACGAGCGTGCCGGCTCCTTTTTTAACACTGCTAAGGAACTGGGGCTTCAATTTTCACCCGGACATGAATTTCTGTTGGAGCCTACCATGCTGCATTCCTACCATGACATGAAAAAATATTTAGCCACGGGTCTTCCTCTTCCCGGCTGTTTTTTTGCAGATAATGATACTATTGCTATCGGGGCTATAAAGGCATTAAAGGAATATCAGTATAAGATTCCCCAGGATATCAGTATTATTGGGTTTGATAATATCCATTTTTCAGAAATCAACTCTCCTGCTTTATCCACCATGAGTGTTCCAAAAAAGCTTATTGGTTATACAGCATTAAAGCACTTACATTTAGCTATTGAAAATAAGGAATTCACTTATGTAAAAACCAAAATCAGCGGTGAAATTATAATTCGCGGCAGTACGGCAGAGCCTTCACAAAATACTTTGTAAAATACGGAAAAAGCTCCTATTGAGGCAGGCAGTCTCACTTATCATAAAGAACAAAGTGTCTTAGGCACTTCAACTCCCCTGCCCCGGGGTCTTGAGGGAGAAGACACTCTGCGCGCCGAATGCAGTCACGCAGTGACATCTTCCTTATGCATTCGTGTGCATCCCCCGGAGGGTTTTATTTCATAGGACGCAATTTCCTATGCAATAAAAAAACGGATGTGGCCATCCGTTTTTTATTGCAAAATATTCTATAAAACTTGATTTAATCCTCAAAGGATTTTACTAAAGCTTTCATGATCAATACAGCCACTGCGGCACCCGGATCCTTTAGGGTACGTGACATTTCACCTCTGGTGGCGGCTCTTCCGTGAACGGCTATCATGGAAGCCGTATTTTCAAAGCCCTCACAGGAGGCTTTTTCCGCTTCCCTGGAAGCCTCCAATAGCGGTTTGCCTTCTCTAACAGCATTCCCTAATGCCATGACCGCAGGATTCATACCATCCAGAAAAGTCTTTTCTCCTATTTTAGCCTTGCCTCTATTTTGGACGCCTTCCATATATGCTGCAAATAAGGCTGTAATATCCGCCTCCTCCAGCTCTGTTTTCCCTTTCAGTACTTTTCCTGCCTGCATTAAGCCGGAGGCCATTAAGGTTCCCATGGTTGAGGGCACTGCTATGGACATGGCTTTTCCTGCCGCATATAAAAGCTTTCCCGCATCTGCTTCATTACTTTCTTTCACCGCTTCATAAGCTGCGGCAAATCCGTCGCCCATGGTCAGTCCAAGATCTCCGTCACCTACAACGCTGTCAAGCTCAATTAAATAATTCCTGTTCTCCTCCATTATTTCTTTCAGTTCTTTCATCAGTCTTACTAAATATATAACCTTCATCGCTATCACCTCTATTATAATTGTGTAAAGAACGGAGTCTGTGCCGGTGCATCCAGATATTTTTTTAATTCCTCATCCAGTCTTAATAAGGATATGGAAAATCCCGCCATTTCTATTGCCGTTGCATATTCACCCACATAGTAACGGTATACGGATATTCCCTTTTCCTTCAAATACTGATTGATTCTTCTGGTAACAATATACTGTTCATCTAAAGGAGTAGCACCAAGACCGTTAACCAGAACTGCTACCTCATCACCTTTTTCATATGGTATATCAGCAACAATCTTATCCATCATCTCCGTAACAATTTGATCGGCGGGCTCTAATTTTCCTCTTCTGATACCCGTTTCACCGTGTATACCCATTCCGATTTCCATTTCATCCTCCGCTATTTCAAATCCCGGTTTTCCTACTCTGGGAACGATGCAGGGGCTTAATGCCACTCCCATGGTTCGTACGTTGGCTGCGGCTTTTTCGGCAACTCTCTTAACTTCCTCCAAATCAAGCATGGCATCCGCTGCGGCACCTGCGCATTTATAAACAAAAATAATGCCGGCAACACCTCTTCTGGTATTCTTTTCACCCGGTGAAGCAGGTCCTGCCGAAGCAACATCTTCACCGGCAACAACGCTCTCTACCCGTATGTTTTCTTCAAAATCCGCCATTTCCGCCGCCATGTCAAAATTAAAAATGTCTCCGTTATAATTACCGTATATGTACAAAACTCCGGCTCCGCTGTCAATCTCTTTTGTTACCGCCAGCATCTGCTCCGCACTTGGTGACTGAAATACATCCCCCACGGAGCATCCGTCCAGCATACCCTTCCCCACATACCCCAGAAACAGGGGCAGATGGCCGGAACCACCGCCTGTTGCAATGCCGACCTTTCCTTCCTTTTTATTTGCCGTAACAAGGCACCGCAGATCCTCCGCCGCATAGGTAATCAAATCCGGATGGGCAATATATAAGCCCTCAAGCATTTCATTTACATAATTTTCAGGTTTATTTATAATTTTCTTCATGATAATAATCCTCCTTCTGGAATTTTCGTAATTTTTATATGATAAGTGTTCACATGCCCCAAAGGGGCCTCATTCTCCTTTCGCCTCCCTTTTTATTTGTTTTTTATCCACTATTGTGGTAATAATCATGATAAAAATAAGAATCAATCCCCATACAAAGGTTTTTACAAAGGAATTCACTCTTAAAATATTAAACGCGCTGGAAACAAGCTGTAAAACGATAACAGCAAGTGTTACACCAATAACCTTTCCTTTTCCTCCATCCGGATTCGTTCCCCCTAAAACAACAATCAATAAACTTAATAAGGTATAGGAGGTTCCGTAATCAGATTTTGCGGAATTATAATGGGATGTCATTACTATTCCACCGACAGCTCCCAATAATCCCGAAATAGCATAAGTAATTATTGTTACCTTCAAATTATCGATACCGGAATATCCGGAGGCGATTGCATTTGTCCCCTTATAGGATACGTGCTGTCCGTATACCGTTGATTTTAATAAAAAAGAAACGGCAATGGCTGCTATGATAAAAATAATTAAAGCAATAGGAATCCCTATAATCGTTCCGTTGGCAATCACACTAAATTCTCCCGGAAGTCCGGTGAGAGCAGGACCTTTTGTAATGGCAAGACCCAGGCCCGTAAACAATTGCAGCCCGCATAGGGTAACCAGCATCGGGGGAATCTGCAGGTACCCGATTAAAATTCCGTTAAATATACCGCATAACATTCCTGTTAGCAGACCAACTGCGATGCCGATAAAAACAGATGCACTTCCCCCTCCCATTTTAAGCATGATTACCGTTCCCACAATTCCCGACAGATTGGCAATACCAACCAGTGACAGGTCAATTCCTCCGGATATCATGGCTAACATCATTCCCAGGGAAAGGATACCAAACTCGGGAAACTGTACGCACATACCCTGCAGGTTTGTAACTCCTAAAAATGATTTGGGTGCCAATATGCCCATGATTATAAAAATAAAAACAGATATGGCAAATAATGTAACCGTATTTTTATCCATGTTCCTGATATTTGTCTTTAATTTATCCATAACCCGCCCCTCCTAAACCTTTGCACTGTTTGCAATTCTTTTTGCTCTTAAGGATGTTATGGACGTTCCGATGACAATAATAAGCCCGACAACAAAGGTCTGGAAGTGTGTCGGTACTCCCAGCATAATTAAGTTATTTTGAACAAGGGTGATTAAACCGACTCCCAATAACGTACCCAATACCGAACCATGCCCGCCGGTGATCCGGGTTCCTCCCACAACTACGGCAGCAATTACCATCATCTCACTGCCCATCAACACCTGAGGACTTGCCTGTCTCATTAAAATCATATAGGTAATGCCCCCTATACCGGCAAAGCAGCCGGATGCCATATAGATAATAAATTGAATCCCTGATACATTAAATCCTGCAATCCTTGCAGCATTTTTGTCTCCGCCAATTGCGTAAATTCCCCGTCCGAGCATTGTATATTTTAGAATCAAAAAGGCCATTATGCACACAAAAACCGGAATTAGGATTAGTGCCGTCAGCTGGTATGTGATGCCGTCGGGATTCGTATGGGAATAAATAAAAGCTTTTGATAACCGGTCGATATTATCCGGTATGTTGGATATTTCTTTTGTCCCAAGGAAGGCAAGGGTACCTCCGTTAGCCACAGAGCTGACGCCCAGGGTCGCTATCAGAGGAGGTATTTTATATTTAACAATTAAAAACGCATTGACCGCTCCAAATGCCATTCCAATGAGCCCTGCCAGTAAAAAAGCAAATGCCGGATTGTCGATTCCGGTAAATAATACAACCTTTATAGTGGCATATAAAGATATGCAGGCTATGGCCGGAAAGGATACATCTATTCCCCCGGATATTATGATTATCATTTCACATACGGCAAATATTAATGTAACCAGCATGGAACGGGATAAGGAGATTATCGTCGACATGCCAAAAAAAGCAGGATTGACAATGCCGATAAGAACGGACAGGCCTATTATGATATAGACAACAATCATTTCATTTGATGTCATTATGTAACTGATCTTTTTATTCATCCTTATCTCCTCCCTGCTTGCCGCTTAAAAGCCCTGTCAGCTCCGTTTCATTCAAGTCCCCGGCATCTATGATTCCTGATGACTTTCCGTTTTTCATTACTAATATTTTGTTGCAATTTTGAATCAGTTCGTGTAAGTCGTCGGATATCAAAATAATTCCCACGCCTTTTTGAGCTAAGTCATGCAGTATATTATGAATATCCGACTTAGCTCCTACATCAACACCCACCGTAGGCCCATTTAAGATCAAAAGATCCGGATCGGTATTTAACCACTTGGCAATTACCATTTTTTGCGCATTTCCACCGGATAAGGTTCTGATGTTAGGCTTTGGCGAAGGTGCGGCACAGCCTATTTTTTTAATCCACTCTTCCGTTACCCGGTACATTTCCAGGTGATTCAGCTTTCCTTTTACCAGATACTTCGATATGGAAGCAGCTACCGTATTGTCCCGAATCGAACGGTCTAAAAACAAACCTTGTGTCAGCCTGTCCTCCGGTACATAACCGATTTTATTTTTTATGGCGTCCATAACGGTATTCACTTCTATCTTTTTACCATTTAGAATGATTTCTCCGCTGTCTGCAGGAGAAATTCCAAACAGTGCATCTCCTATTTCTCCCCGGCCGGAGCCTAATAGGCCGGTTATTCCCAATACATCTCCTTTACAGATAGAAAAACTGACATCCCGGAAAGCACCTTTTTTTGATAATTTGTCAATCTTTAAAATTTCTTTATGGGATTTTTCAGGCCTGTATGTCGTTTCTTCCAGTTCCCTGCCGGTCATGCATTTTATAAATCTTGCCCTGTCAAATTCCTCAATCAGTCCCGTCGCCGCATTTTCTCCGTTTCTCAATATCGTTAACCGGTCCGCTATTTCATATATCTCATCCAGTTTATGATTAACAATAACAACTGCCATTCCCTTGTCTTTTAATCTTCTGATAATAATATTTAACTTATCC
>CAMJWQ010000091.1 GCA_946409475.1 uncultured Lachnospiraceae bacterium | reverse complement strand
GGTTATACACCCATTAAATCAGGTGTTGCGGCTCCGGAGGGATTTAGAAGCGCAGATGAGATAACGAACCTCACCTATGATATGCAGACCCTTGTGGAAACAAGAGAGGCGGATAAAGAAAAATTCAGTGAGCTATTTCAATAATAGAATGAAAGGCTGCGGATTCCGCAGCCTTCATGATAAGTAAAGCTTAGCAAAGGCAGTGTTACAGGAGAAATAATATGAATCCAAAAGCAATAGGAAAAAAAGCAGTACATATTATCATTTATTTCATTACATTTTTTGTTTTTATCATGCCGATCCTGAGGCTGGTAATAATGAGTGTTACGGTGGATTACGGTTACGGGTTGGATAATTTCATTAAGCTTTTACAGGAAGCACGTACGGTAAAGGCAATCATCAATACCATAATGATTGCTTTTTTTTCTACTCTGATATCCGTCGTATTGGGAAGTGTATTTGCTTTTATCATAGCCTACACGAATATTCCGAAAAAGCGCTTCCTGGAGACTCTGGTATTAATTCCGTTTATTTTACCATCCTACATTATTACATTATCCTGGAGTAATTTACTGGAAAAGAAAGCCCTTATCAATTTCCTGCTGACTTCCATAGGCTTAGAAGCGCTTAACCTATATTCATTACCGGGTATTATCTTTGTACTTGGTATTTGCAACACTCCGGTTGTCTATTTGATTACCATCCATATGCTGCGAAAGATTCCGCAGGATTTGGAATGGGCATCCAGGGCTTCCGGTTACGGTATTTTTGAAACGATGATAAAAATCAACTTACCACAGGCAATGCCGGCTATTATAAGTGGCGGTATGCTTGCCTTCTTAGCCTCTGTTGACAACTTCTCCGTTCCGGCCTTTTTAGGAATATCATCAGGTATTCCCGTATTAAGTACTTATATTTATGAAAAGGCCATAAGCTTCGGCCCCTCTGCTTTTAATCTGGCAGCGGCTTTATCGGTGCTGTTGTCTGTCATTGCCATAGGAGGAATTTTGCTGCAAGGCAAATGTATTAAAAAAAGCTCCGGTTCGGAAAGTATAAAGGAAGATGACTCCATAAGGATAATGCTTTCCGATAAGGTAAAAAATATTGTCCGGTATGTATGTTTATTCTTCTTGATTCTCATTAATATCGTGCCAATTATAACAATGGTACTGTCGTCTTTTCTGAAGAATTACGGAGGCTTTAAAATTCAGAATCTGATAGTAAGCAATTATGAATTTGTTTTTACAAACAGGGGAGTCAGGCAGGCAGTTTTTAATAGCATTTCCTTGGCCCTCATTACCTGTATTATTTGTATTGTAATCGGAATGGTGCTGGCTTACCTGAAGGTGAGAAAAAAGAGTAAAGTGGTTCTGGTCATGGAATCAGGAGCAGAATTAACCTATGCAATTCCCGGAATCGTGCTGTCTCTTGCCATGATTTTTCATTGGACGATGCTGGCAGATGTCTACGGAACAATTAAAATATTGATTATTTCTTATGTTACCAGATATCTGATCCTTCAAATAAAAGGCTGTACCACAGCTATGTTGTCTGTCGATGCCTCTATGGAGGAGGCCGCGATGGTATCCGGAAGCAGTAAGATACGGCTATGGCTTAAAGTCCTGATACCTCTTCTGAAAAAGCAGGTTTTATCCGGTTCTTTTTTGATTTTTGTTTCGGCCCTGACAGAATTGACGTTGTCTTCCATGCTTGCTGCCGCAGGAACAAAAACAATTGGCCTTACTGTTTTTAACCTTCAGCAGGGCGGAGATTATGCATTGGCGGCGGCATTGTCAACGGTTATTGTAATGGTTCTTTTAATGGGTTATCTGGGTTCCCATCTTTTTGGCAGGAAAAAAGTGAACAGGAATAAAGAGGCAGATAGTACAGGTCAATTAAAGGTATTAAAATTAAAGCAGGCAGGTGTGGGCAGATGAGTTTAAAGATAGAGCAGGTATCAAAATATTTTGGGGATACGGCAGCACTTAATGAGGTTACTGTTGAGATTAATGATGGTGAGTTTATTGCGATATTAGGTCCGTCGGGTTGTGGCAAAACCACATTATTAAGGGTAGTCGGAGGATTTATCGAGCCTTCCGGGGGGCGTATACAATTAGAGGATAAGGTTTATTCCTCCAAAGACTGTCATGTACCTGTTGAAAAAAGAGATTTGGGCATGGTGTTTCAGTCCTTTGCGTTGTGGCCTCATATGACGGTTCGGGAACATATTGAATTTCCTTTAAAAAGTAAAAAAAACAGAAGGATGTCCGGACAGGAAAGGAAACAGATAGTGGATAAAGCTATTTCCACAATGGGTCTTACTAAACTGGCAGAAAGACTTCCGGGAGAGCTTTCGGGAGGACAGCGCCAAAGAGTGGCACTGGCAAGGGCCATTGTAGCAAAACCCAAAATACTTCTTATGGATGAGCCCTTAAGTGCTTTGGATGCGGAACTTAAAATCAGCATGCGCAGAGAAATTCAGGATATTCACAAGATAACGGGAGCAACGATTCTTTATGTAACCCACGACCAAAGTGAGGCTCTGGCCATGGCTGACCGCATCATTATCATGAAAAGCGGACAGGTAGTCCAGATGGGAACTCCGGAGGAAATATATTTAAAGCCCAAAACAAAATTTGTCGCCGCTTTTGTCGGCAGATGCAATATTATTAACGGCGCATGGAATAACGGTAATTTTTATCCGGAGGGAACGAACATTATGTATGACGGGAAAGGTATGGCTGATTATTTTGTGGAGGAAGGAATTTATCCCGTCCGTCCCGAAGAATTTAAGCTGTCAAAGCAGGGGGAAGGCATCAAAGGTACCATAGTGAACAGACAGTATAACGGACGTGAAATTCATTATACGGTAAAGTGCGGACAAGATTATTTTACCGTATATGAAAATGAAGACTGTGGCTGCCGTGTTGATGAAGAGATTATTTTAATAAAGAAGGAGCAGAAAATTGCGGGCCATTATTGATTTACATACACATACTTTATCCAGCGGGCATGCTTACAGCACCTTAAAAGAAAACATAGAGCAGGGGGCAGAGGCCGGACTTAAGGTTATCGGTACCAGTGACCATGCTCCCATGATGCCGTCATCGGCCCGGAAAATTTTTTTTGAAAATTATAAGGTGATACCGAAGGAGATACGGGGAATTAGAATACTGAAAGGTATAGAGGCCAATATATTGGACTATAATGGAAGTATTGATGTGGAGAGCCCGCTGTTGGAAAATGTGGATTATATCATAGCAAGCCTTCATTCACCCTGTATAAAAAGCGGCAGCATCGATGAAAATACCAATGCTCTCATTGGCGCAATGAAAAATCCCTATATTAAAATTATCGGACATCCGGATGACAGCCGGTATATTCTGGACTACGACAGGCTTGTCAAGGCAGCGCAGACATATCAAACAGCCCTTGAGCTGAATAACTCGTCACTTCATCCAGGGTCAACAAGAATAAACGGAAGAGAAAACGCCAGGAGGATGCTAAAAAAGTGTAAGGAATATCAGGTGAAAATCATTATCGGCAGTGACAGCCATATTTGCTATGATGTTGGAAATTTTGAAGAGGCATATAAACTCATTGATGAAGTGGAATTTCCCGGCGAGTTAATGATTAATACGGGTATAGATAAGCTTTCCTATGTTCTTAATCGTGAATATTAGTACCGGCTTCAAAGGGAGCCGGTAATACGAAGGATTTAACATTTAATTGCCAAATATGTTGAAAAAGGTTACGATAAGCAGGAAGGGAAATAAAAGCTTTCCATATAAATGCTTTTAATGCCGATAAAGAACGACGAAAGAAATGAGGTAATATTTATTTATGAAGCTTATTATAATCCGTCATGCAGATCCCGATTATGCCATGGATTCTTTAACGGAAAAGGGATGGAGGGAGGCTGAACTGCTGGCCGGCAGGATTTCATCCATGAATGTAAGGGACTTTTACATATCACCCTTAGGAAGGGCGAAAGATACCGCAGCCGTTACTTTAAAAAAAATGAACCGCGAGGGGAGGATTTTGTCATGGCTCAGAGAATTTCATGCCCCTGTTTTAGATGAAAAAACAGGCAGGGAACGGATACCCTGGGATCAGCTTCCCGGCGACTGGACTAAAATAAGAGAGTATTATGACAAGGATTACTGGCATACGGTTCCTGTTATGCAGGCAGGGCATGTGATTGAGGAAGCAATGCGTGTATACGAGGGTCTTGATGAAATACTGAAAGAGCATGGCTATGAACGGGAAGGGGAAATTTATCGTGCGGTAAGAGCGAACAATGACACGATTGCTTTTTTCTGTCATTTTGGCGTTAAATGTGTAATGCTGGCGCATCTGCTGGGCATTTCACCCATGGTTCTGTGGCACGGCTTTTGTGCGGCACCTTCCTCTGTGACAACGCTGGTTACTGAGGAGCGAAGAAGGGGAATTGCTTATTTTCGTTTAAGCTCTTTCGGTGATATTTCGCATTTGTATGCGGCAGGAGAAAAACCGGCATTTGCCGCCAGATTCTGTGAGGCATACGATAATGAAGAGGAGCGCCGTGATTGACATGGATGATAGATAATAGTATGGGAGAACGTTGTGTGATGAAAAAGCTGGTAATTGGCATTTTGGCTCATGTGGACGCAGGGAAAACAACTCTGGCCGAAAGTATGTTGTATAAAACCGGGAGTATCAGAAAATTAGGCAGAGTGGATCACAAAGATGCATTTCTGGATACCCATGAACTGGAGCGTACCAGAGGGATTACCATTTTTTCCAAACAGGCGGTATTTACTGTAAAAAATACGGAAGTGACACTTTTAGACACGCCGGGCCATGTGGATTTTTCAGCTGAAATGGAACGTACTTTACAAGTTTTAGACTATGCTGTTTTGGTAATAAACGGAAATGATGGTGTACAGGGACATACGGAGACTTTATGGAGACTGCTGACACGATATGGGATCCCCACTTTTCTTTTTGTGAATAAGATGGATAGGGAGGGAACCGACCGGGTGGTGCTCCTTAAAGAACTAAAAGAGCGGCTGCATGACGGATGTGTGGATTTTGGCGCAGATCAGGACAGGAAAGTATGGATGGAGAATCTTGCCATGTGCGATGAGACATTGCTCGAAAAATATATCGAAGAGGAGGATGTTAATATAAGGGATGCGGCAGCATTGATTAGGAAGAGAAAGGTATTTCCGTGTTATTTCGGTTCTGCCTTGAAGCTGGAGGGCGTGGAGGATTTGCTTCACGGGTTGGTACAGCTTACGGAGCAGGTATTCTATCCTGAAAAGTTTGGCGCAAGGATTTTTAAAATTGCAAGGGATGTCCAGGGTAATCGTCTTACCTATATGAAGATTACGGGAGGCAGTTTAAAGGTAAAAATGCTGCTTACGAACCGCAAAAATAATTATTTGCTGCCGGAGAGCACATACAGGCAGGCAGATGACGAGTCCCGAATCTGGGAAGAAAAGGTGAACCAGATTCGTATTTATTCAGGAGCAGGATATGAAACTGCGGATGAAGCAGAAGCAGGTACCATATGCGCTGTCACCGGACTAAGTAAGACCTTACCGGGTGAGGGACTTGGAATAGAGACAGAAGCCGGTATGCCGATTTTAGAACCGGTACTAAATTATCAGATATTGCTGCCGCCGGAATGTGATGCCCATGCTATGCTTTCTAAATTGCGTCAGCTGGAGGAGGAAGACCCCCAGCTGCATATTGCCTGGTCGGAACAGTTGAAAGAGATCCATATACAGCTTATGGGGGAAGTGCAGACAGAAATCTTAAAGAGCCTTATTCAGGAGCGTTTTGGTGTAAATGTGGAATTTGGGTCAGGAAACATCGTGTATAAAGAAACGATAACGGGCCCGGTAGAGGGTGTGGGACATTTTGAACCGTTACGGCATTACGCAGAGGTTCATTTGCTGCTGGAGCCTGATGAACCGGGAAACGGACTTACATTCCATTCTTCCTGCGGCGAGGATGTATTGGACCGCAGCTGGCAGCGATTGATTCTGGGTTATCTGGAAGAAAAGGAGCATGCAGGGGTTCTGACCGGTTCAACGATTACAGATATGAAGATAACTCTGATTGCCGGACGTGCGCATCAGAAGCATACGGAGGGTGGAGATTTCAGACAGGCAGCCTGCAGGGCGGTCCGGCAGGGCTTAAAGAAAGCACAAAGTGTGCTTTTGGAGCCCTATTATACTTTTAAATTGGAAATTCCCCCGGACTTTGTGGGAAGAGCCATGTCTGATATTGGCCGCATGCACGGAAGCTTCTCTCATCCGGAAATGGAAGGGGGGATGTCTGTGATAACAGGAAGTGCACCTGCTGCAACGATGCGGGGATACCAGATGGAAGTGACCTCTTATACTGCCGGAAGAGGCAGACTTTTCTGCGCGCTGAAAGGCTTTGAACCATGTCATAATGCGGAGGAGGTAATACAGGCAATAAGCTATGACAGTGAAGGAGACACGGAAAATCCTACGGGTTCTGTTTTCTGCGCTCATGGAGCGGGGTTTGCGGTGAAGTGGGATAAGGTTACGGAATATATGCATGTGGAAAGTGCATGGCAGCCAAAAGAACCTGAAAAACCGGAGGCTTTGGAGACTGTAAAGGATAAACGGATTTCATTAAATTCCCATGCATCTTTAGGCAATTCACTGCAGGAGGATAAAGAGCTGGAAGCTATATTTGTCCGTACCTTCGGACCCATCAGGCAAAAATATGATCCTGTCCAAAGTGCATTGGGATATGAGAAAAAGAACTCCGTAACAGAAAAAATGCAAAAGAAGCGGCAGACAGACAGTAAGCAGCCGGGCAGGGAGTATCTGTTGGTAGACGGTTATAATATCATTTTCTCATGGGATGAGCTAAACGAACTGGCTAAGGAGAATATGGATGGGGCCAGAAATAGACTGATGGATATTCTTTGTAATTATCAGGGATTCAAACAATGTATCCTTATACTGGTATTTGATGCCTATAAGGTAAAAGGCGGAGCAGGTGAGGTGCTGGACTATCATAATATTCATGTGGTATATACGAAAGAAGCAGAGACCGCAGATGCGTATATTGAAAAGGTAACTCATGAAATGGCCGGAAAGCATCCTGTTACGGTTGCCACATCGGACGCAATGGAACAGTTAATCATTATGGGGCAGGGAGCTGCCAGACTTTCTGCAAATGATTTAAAGGAAGAAATAAACCGGACGAGGGAGCAGCTTCATGCGGATTATCTGGACAGGCAGCCAGGCGGACGCAGCTATCTGGGACAGCAGTTCGGTGATAAGGTGCGGGAATACCTGGAAGATGCGGATAATCGGTAATGCTGCTTAAAATGGCTTGAACAATTAGAACAAAAAGAAAATAAGGAACAGTATGAATTCGATTGAAATGAATGTATAATAAAATGGAAAAGGAGGAATATATATGCCGAATAAAGGCCTGATTTTTGATTTGGATGGTGTAATCGTGGATACTGCCAGGTATCACTACATTGCGTGGAAGCAGATTGCCGATGAACTTAAAATTCCATTTGGCCGGAAGGAGAATGAATTGTTAAAGGGCGTTAGCAGGCAAAAAAGCCTTGAAATTATCCTGACGTTAGACAGCAGATCAATGACAGAGCAGGATAAAGAGAAATATTGCAGGAAAAAAAATGATTTATATATTTCTTACATAAGAAAGATGAAAGAAGATGAAATACTCCCTAATGTAAGAAAATTTATTGAGAGTGCAAGAAAAAGCGGCTATAAAGCAGCCCTCGGATCCGCATCGAAAAATGCAAATCTTATATTGGAAAATTTAAAATTAAAAGAATTATTTGATGTGATTATAGATGGAAATAAAGTAAGTAAAGCAAAGCCGGATCCGGAAGTATTTGTATTAGGTGCGAAAGAAATGGGATTGTTTTCGGAAGACTGCATTGTATTTGAAGATTCCAAGGCAGGTATCAGTGCGGCGCATGGTGCAGGAATGAAGGCAGTCGGTATAGGCAGGGCGGAGGATTTGGCTGATGCAGACATTGTAATTCCCGGATTCACCGGTATGGAGATAACCAAAATAGAGGAGCTGCTGCTCTGTTGAGACTTTTCCCGGTCATGCCTTTTTTATGTACTGGTGTACCGGCTGCCTGGTAAATATGGTAATACGCCACATAATTCGTGCTAGTATCAGGCAAAAATCCGACGGCAATGCGGTGGCATTGTCTAGGAATGCGGTTGTTAAAATTTGATATTTCCTAATACGGCATGCAGCTTTTTAATACCGTTTTTTATTTCTTCCGTATCGGTATTCCCATATCCGAAAATTAAGGACCGGCTGATAAACTGCGAATTATTGCTTGAAGAGGGCTTTTCATTTATAAAAAAGTGACGCAGAGGATGAATGGCAAGGTTGTTATCCGATAAAATTTGTAAAATTTCATTGCCAAAGTGGATATTCCTAAAGGTGCCAACCAAATGCAATCCGGCATTTGTACCTGATATGGCAACCGTATCCTGAAAATACTCTTTAAGCAGCCGAATCAAAAGAGCTCTCCTTCCTGCATAAATTCTTTTCATCCTTTGAATATGCTTTTCATAAAAACCTTCCTCTATAAATTTAGCCATAGTCAGCTGTTCTAAAATGGGAGAGTGAATATCCGCAGCATATTTAGCTGCGTTTATTTTTGGAACCAGAGCTTCCGGTAATACCATATAACCCATTCTGATGGCAGGAGACAAGGTTTTGGAAAAGGTACCGATATATATGACACGGCTCGGCTCGATATTCTGCATGGATTGTATGGGACTTCCTTCATAACGGAACTCACTGTCATAATCATCTTCTATAATATAGGCATCCTTCTCTAAAGCATACTTAATTAATGAAATACGTCTTTTTATAGGAAGTAAGACACCGGTGGGAAATTGATGGCTTGGGGTTGTAAATAGCAGCTTCGGTGCATGAGCCGGCAGTTGATTCGTTTCCAGGCCCAGGGAGTCTAAGGATATGGGTTTATAGGATATCCCATTGGCCTTAAGGGTATGTCTGAGACCATTACTTGAGGGATTTTCCACAAGCACATAATCTTTTTCCGACAGGAGGCAGGACAATAAATTAAATGCCTGGGCCGCACCGCCGGTAATCATAATATGCTCCGGAACCGTGAATACGCCTCGCATGCGTTGTAAGTATTTTGTTAATGCAAGTCTTAATTCATACGTGCCGTAAGAATTTTGATAGTCTAATTGGCCGGGAGTAACAGCCTGTGTCACTTCTTTATATATTTTCCCCCATTTTAAGATAGGAATAGAATGTAAATCCGGAACGCCGGTGCGGAAACTGATGCAGTCATCAGAGGACGGATAGAGCAGATCCGGTTTTCTTTGCATATCCATGTATACCGTTTTTATTTTATTATATTGAAGGCCTTCGCCTATATAGGTACCGGAGCCCTCTACGGAATACAGATAACCTTCCGCCGCCAGCTGGCCATAAGCTTCGATTACCACATTACGGGATACGGTTAAATCCCCTGCTAATTTTCTTGTCGAGGGCAGCTTCATATTGGGATTCAGGGTACCGTTTAATATAGCGGTCTTGATTTCCATATAAAGCTGTTTTGTTAAAGCCAGGGAAGAGCCTCTGTCTAATGAAAAATACAAAAAAACACCTCCAAGTGGTTCTATAAAACTATTATATAAGTGGTACTGATAGATGACCACTTTACATGATATGATGATATCATATCCACTAAATTTATTCAATTACAAGGAGGTTTCTATGCTGTCTTTTACATTTATTATTACATCACTCATTGTAGTGCTGATTCCGGGGACCGGAGTTATTTATACCATATCTACGGGAATTACAAGAGGAAAAAGAAGCAGTATCTATGCAGCCATGGGCTGTACGGCGGGAATTATACCGCATATGGCGGTTGGAATTTTGGCTTTGGTATTATTTCAAGAGGTGAATGAACTGATTTTCAACATCGTTAAAAGTGTTGGTGCAGTTTATCTGATTTTTATGGGAATTACTATGATAAAAAGTGGGCCGTCCATTAAGCCGGGCGAAACCGCTATAGCTTCCTCAGGCTTGGGAATTGCCATGAAGGGAGTACTGATAAATCTTTTAAATCCGAAACTGTCGGTATTTTTCCTTGCCTTCATACCCCAGTATGTGAGTGGAAATGATGTTAATACGGTTATTCAGGGGATTAAACTGGGATTGCTATTTATGCTTCTGACATTATTCGTTTTTATTATTTATGGATTAATCGCAGGAATCGGCCATTCTTTTATTGAAAATTCAAGCCGCAGAGTTATCATGATACAACGGGTTTTTGGAGTGGTCTTTATTATCCTGGCGGTACAATTACTGCTAAGCCGGCTGTGATGGAGGCTTTTTCCAGGAGATGGTCCGTCTTGACTTTCCATTGATCAGAGCATCCCGCTGTAAGCTCTTATTGGAAATAATATGGCTGTTTGTATAATATTACCAAAAAAATGAAAATTATCAAAAGATGTTTGTAAATTATTAAATAATAAATGAATTGACAGAAATATACATTAA
>CAMJWQ010000090.1 GCA_946409475.1 uncultured Lachnospiraceae bacterium | reverse complement strand
TCGTTGTACAAATCGCTTTCAGCCCCAAAAAGGGATACAATGGACATAGGGGCAAACTGAAAAATGATAAATGCTGCCATCGCCGCTATAAGGGCACTTATAACACATATTTTGAAAGCCTTCATAACACGTTCAGGATTGTCTGCGCCCCGGTTAAATCCGATAATCGGCTGTGCCCCGGTTGCAATACCCACAACTATAAATAAGAATATCTGATTGACCTTCAGTGTAATTCCCATAACCGCCAAAGGAATATCGGTTCCGTATGCAGAATGAGCACCATAGGCTGTCAGAGCATTGTTAATTACGGCTGTCATAATAACGGTCGCCATTTGATTGATAAAACTGGAGATTCCCAACGGCACGATAGCCCTGCAATGCCGCAGGCTAAATCTGTAATCCTTCCGTTCAAGCTTAAATGACTTCCATTTCTTTCTATAGGACAAAGAAATAATCAGTGATATGAGCTGCCCCATAATCGTTGCCAATGCGGCACCCTGTACACCCCAATGAAAAACGAATATAAATATAGGGTCCATAATGGTATTAAATATGGCACCGGATATAAGAGATACCATAGCAAGCCTAGGGCTGCCGTCCGCACGAATAATGGAATTCAGCGTCGTGGAAATAAGCACGAATGGAAATCCTATCATTGCAATGCTGCCATAGCCGAGCGCATAAGGTTCCACCGTCTCCGTACATCCGAAAAGATAGATAATGGGCTTCAGAAATACCGCCGATACGGCTAACAACATTATGGAAGCAATGAGTGACAAAAGAATTCCGCCAACAGCCCCTTTCTTTGCGTCCTCAATATTGCCTTCTCCCAATTTTAAACTAAAATATGTCGCTGCTCCGTCACCGAATAATACGCCCAGTGCCACGCACAAAACGGTCAACGGAAATACTACATTTGTAGCACTATTACCCAGATACCCAACGCCATGACCAATAAAAATCTGGTCTATTATGTTATACAGCCCATTTACAACAAGAGAGATTACACAGGGAATCGCAAATTTAGCAATCAGCCTGCCAATCGGTGCTGTTGCAAATGGATTCTCCTGTGCCAACTGATGTTCTTCCATTAAAGTGTCCTCCGAATTCTCATATAGTTGCCCAAGCAACTATATGGCTTTAAAAATTAGCAAATTAATTGCCTGAGCAACTATTATTTTACTTGATATCTTTTTGATAGTCAAGTAAATTCCAAAATACAATTTGACAGGCTGTTTTATTTGCGGTATTATTTAGTTGTTAGTGCAACAATAATTTTAAGGGGGGGGGAAAAATAAAGTGCACGAGTTTATGAGTCGGTTTTCAGTTATCCATAGGCAATCCTCCATGTACTTGGACCGCCGGTTAAGGGAAGATAATATTACCGGAAGCCAGTACACTCACATATTAGTTATCTGCGAAAACCCGGGTGTTTCACAGGAGGAAATTTCTGATAAATTAAAGATAGACAAAGGCTCTGTGGCAAGAATGATTAAACAGTTTGAGAAAGAAGGATATGTCACTCGTCTTACCTCAACTGAAGATAAAAGACAGTATCGGATATACCCGACGGGTAAAGCTAAGGCTTTATATGAAAAAATACATGGGATAGCGATAGCCAGTGAAAATAGATTAACCAGAGATTTTACAAATATAGAGAGAGAAATTCTAAAAAATTTATTAGATAAAGTGATATTAAATTTAGAAGAATAAAAAAGCATACTTAGAAGCACCGCATTGATTTACTTCAACTGACCGGCTCTTTTTCCAAACCAGAAAAAAGGGCCGGTTTTTTTATTTTATAGGAAAGTGCGTCCTATGAAATAAAGACCTCCGGGGGGATTCACACGAATGCATAAGGAATTTGACGACCATATTTAGTCCACATAATTTGACAATTATAGTTATTATTTCTATAATTATTTTAAATAAGGGGGGAGGTGGATTCAAGAGGCTGCTGTTACATTGTTTGAAGATAGAGAAAAGAAATTTGTTAATGAAAATACTTAAAGATGAAAGCAGGAAATGGAATTGAATTTAGATAAGTATTTTGAAAAAATATATAAGGAAAATTATTGTGATCTATGCATGTACATATATAGGATGGTTTCTGATGATAATTTGGTGGAAGATATCGTGCAGGAGACTTTTTATGAAGCGTATAGAAAGAGAAAGCTTTTATATCAACATCCAAAACCAGTAGGATGGCTGTATATTACCGCAAGATATAAAATGCTGAAATTATCGAAAAAAAATAAGGATATCATAATAAGGAATTGTGAGATAGAAGGACAGGAAGAAGATGTGAATTTTAACTACATTGACTTAGAAAAATCTTTAGAAAAATATTTAACGGAAAAAGAGATTACTATGCTAAAGGATTATATCATAAATGGTTATACGGCGAAAGAAATGTCTTTAAAATTAGGCATATCAGAAGGTGCTGTGAAGACCAGAGTATTCAGAATCAAGGAAAAGATTAAAAAAAATATAAAATTAGATATGATACTATTCATATGTATCATTTGGGGGATAGGCAGTTAAAATGAAGGACGAAAAAATGATTCAAATATTAAAGAAAAAATTATATTGGTATACATATGCAGCTGACGAAAAGGATTTTGATTATGAAGAGGTTCAGGCTATCAGTAAATTATTAAATGTCATAGACCCCATAAAGGAAGGGAAGCTTTCAGATCCGGAAGGCTCCTATGATAAGTTTAAAGAAAGGTATCAGATAAAAAGTAATACAAAATTAAAATATAAGAAAATTCTCATGGGAGCAGCCGCTTTATTTTCCGTTATTATCATATTGAACATTGGTTCCTATGCATCTTCAAACAAATCATTTTTCCAAATCATGATTGATAAAATAAACGGCGTACAATTAGAAACAACGGGAGAGAGCCGGGAATTAGCATTTAAGAATGCAACGGAATCCGTGTATGAGGCATGGAAGGATATCGATGTTACCTATAAGGAGAGCATTTTAATACCATCCTTCATACCTGCTGATATGGAATTATATAAAATTACAACGCAGGAAACAGAAAACGTGAATATGCTGATTGCAGAATATATAAATGATGATGCCGGCATGCATTTGTATATGGAAATAAATTTATTTGATACAGCGGTTAATGTAAAAATGAATGCGCCATTTGGGAATGAATGGACTTTTCTTGAAGAAGAACAAATGGAAATAGGAAATATCCAGTATTATCAATGCGAAGATGAATATAAGGCTTTTTTTGTAAATGGAAATTGCTATTATGGTATTTCTTGTAATAGTTCTTTACAGGATTTAAAAAAGGTTGTAGAAAGCATGAGATAAAGTTGCGAATTCAAAAAGCTCCCAATTTTAATTGAGAGCTTTAAGCCATAAATTCTCATTAATAGCCAGTAATCTTAAAAAATGTGTGATTACCGATAGTATATAATTCAATAATTTTTTTTGCTCCTGATCCAAAATTAAAATAGTAATAAGAACCATCTTGAATTACATGAGAATTAAAGTAGCTATTTGACATGAACCATAGACAATTTCCCACAAAAAATTATTAAATGAAAATGAGGGATAGGTATGCATAGAAAAATAATGACAACATTGGCATTAATGTTACAGTATATTCTTGATAAACTCACTCTTTTAGAATATAAAGATAATGAGTTTGTGACAGCTATTTATACAAATAATATTAAATAAGAATTTTTCAGTAAATTTCAGCGTTTTCCCAGAATTAACCTTTGTTATTATGAATAATTAAATTGTAACTATGGCTTAATAATGGTATAATAAGACCATAGGTAAGGAGGTTGATGTGATGCCACAGATTATTCCAATTAAAGATTTAAAGAATACTGCTGAGATATCGGAATTGGTTCATGCATCAGAAGAGCCAGTCTATATTACAAAGAATGGATACGGAGATATGGTTATTATGAGTGTCGAAATGTATGAAAGTACAATGAAGAGATTAAACATGTATCGCGAATTAGAACTTTCTGAAAGACAAATTGAATCAGGAAAAGTAAAGGTTGCAAGACAGTCTCTTGGAAAATTAAAAGAGAAGTATGAGCTATAACCTTACTATAACAGAGCGGGCAGAAGAGCTGCTGGATCATATTCTATATTACATTATAAAACAATTGGAAAATTCTCAGGCAGCTGAGAATTTGATGAATGAAATTGAGCAGGTGTATGATAATCTTGAGTACAATCCTAAAATGTATGCATACTTAGAGGATGCGTTTTTTAAATCCGGAGGATATCGAAAGGCAGTTGTTCCACATTATGATTATGTCATTATTTTTCGTGTTGAAGAAGAGAACAAAAATGTTTATATTGTTGGATTTTTTCATGATTTAGAATCGTACAAAAACAAATTATACACTCGATAGGATAGCAAAAAAGCAGCCGTAAAAAGCTGCTTTTTTTGCGCTAAAAAAAATAAAAAATTTTCAATTTTATTGTAACCTTATATTGTAAAAAAGGGATATATTTATAAATAAGTAAAAAGGAGGGTAGGGAGTAAATTGAAATTAATATCAATAGGAGGATAATTGTATGAAAAAAATGAAAACGTATTTTTTTGTAGTAGTATTTTTTATTAGCATGATGCAAAATCAAAAGGTCAATGCGGCAGATGACATGGATAAGTTGGTTTTCAACAAAATTGAAAATGCAGAAAATACCGGCAGCAGTATTAACATGCAGGGAATTAAGGATTCAGATTTGGTATCTATTAATGCGATTACATTAAATTCCTGTAATTTATATTATTCTTTTAGCAGCAACAGCATGGATATAGTCATTTATACTTCTGCAACCGCTACTGCCACAGAAATTGGAGTAGAAAATTTGCAAATTCAGGTAAAGACAAGCTCCGGATGGAAAAGTGTGGCTTCCGGAAGCGATTGCAGCTATAATTCCCTGTCATATACCGGCATTGTTAATTATTCAGGTGTTGTGAAAGGCAGTGAATATCGGGTTGTATGTACGCATTATGCTATTATTAATGGTACGAAATATACGCGGAGCAATCAGACAAGCGCAAGCGTCTTTTAAAACTTAATTCCTTAGCGGATGATTTACAGAATGATAGCTGATTCCTCTTTATAGTAAAAGCAGAGAGGAGGATGTATCTATGGAAAGCTCAATAATGGAACTGGCAATGTCTCAGGGAATTTGGGTAGTTTTGTTTGTGTTTTTATTTCTTTACACAATCAAAAATAATGAGAAAAGAGAGGGCAACTATCAAAGTCTTTTAGAAAGTATGACGAATAAGTATGACATAATAGTGGATGTTAAATCAGACATTTCCATTATTAAAACTAAAATACTGGAAGATGAAACCGGAAAATAGCAATACGAAAGATGTGAGCTGAGGAGTATAAGCGTTAAGTTTATACTCCTTAATCATTTACATTTCATATCCAATTACCTCCTTAAAAGCATAGGGGGTATGCGGATGTTAAAAGAAATAATAAGAGGGGCTCAAAAAAATGATAAGCAATGTATGGAGGAATTAGTAAATAAATTTAAACCATTATTTACGAAATATTCCAGGAAACTGAATTATGAGGATGCGTATCAAGATTTAATTATTTTTTTCATTGAGTTGGTAATGAAATTGAATCTCGACAAATTAGCTGCGGATGATAATGAGGGTAAAATAATATCCTATTTTGTAACCTGCATACATAATCACTATATTTTCTTACTTAAAAAGCTAATAAAACAGAAAAAAGAGATTTCTTTAACGGATATCTCTGACCGGCAAAGATATCGTATTGACGCAAGGTCAGCAGTAAAAAATGAATGTGATATATTTGATGAATTAAACTTAAAACAAATATTAAATTTAAAGGAATATGCAGTTATTTATCAAATATATTATATTGGTTATACCTCGGCTGAATTAGCAAAAAAATATGGTACAACAAGACAAGCTATCAATCAACAAAAATTAAGAGCGATAGAAAAGATAAGAAAGGAAATGGTATAAAAGTATCCCAAGGATTAAATTTTCTTGGTAAATTTTTTATCTAAATGGAAGAAAATAAATAATAAAATTTATTGTTTACATTTTTATTGTATATCCTTCTTTATTAAATAGATAATCGATTATCAAAGAAAAATAATAGGAGGATATAAAAATGAGTGATTTTTGTATTAACAAAAGTGGAACTAATGTTCCGATTTATAACACATGGGGAGTATCTAATCCTATACAGATAGGCACACTGTATAATAGAGAGGCGTATGGATTAGTAGGTAGTAGTGAAGGAAGCGATCATTGTATACAGTTTTTAAGTTCATCTGGAGGTATCGCTACAGGTTTTCTTTTAAGTCCGCCAAGTAATACAGTTGTAGGATGTGCAAGTTATCCCTATGGATACCATACAATAGGTTCTACTACTTATATTACATTTATATTTAGGCAAAAATCTACCGTTTATACAGCATCAGGAAAATCAGTATGGGGTTCTGTTGCAGCAGGAAGGAGAGTTGCTTGTTTGACTTCTATGTCGGGAGATAATAAAGCTTACTGGAAAGGTATTAACTATGTAGAAAGTTCTTCTGGAAGTTGGGTTGCCGTAACAGGAGATGACAAGAACTATGGTTTTGTCGATACGGGGCTGGCAAACGGTTCATCTGCAAGTACAATTAGAATGTACGGTTCGTGGTAGGCTATTGTATTATAATAACATATACAGTTATTAATAGAATAATATAGAATCATGAGATAAATGAATGTCTATATTATTCTATTGTATATGTTATTAAATAGAGGTATCTTAATCACAATAATATTATTTCTGTAAGCATTCCAATACATCAAAATAAACATTGATACCATTCCAATCAGGAGGAGCCATTTCCAGATTTTCTGTAGGATAGTTAATGAGCCAGTAATCAAAGTCATGAATTTCTTGATGTATAAGATAAAATGTTTCTATATCATGAGCTTCCAGAACATATTCCATTTGCTCTTTCATGGTTTCTATATCATTTTTACAAAGTTCATTATTTAATAACTCATAAATCATAGTTATATCATTAATAAAATCTTCCCCGGTATGTGCAGGGATAACATCGTCATTAGGATCGTCATCAATATTATTCCATGCTGGAGAATCCGGCTTATGTGAATATTGAAGTGTATAGAAGATGTCTGATTCTATATACATATGCAATGAATGTGCGGTTTTTTTTATTATGTTCAGATCATCTTCGTTGGATACATTTTCAAAGAGCTCACCTTGAACCTTTAAAATATAATCCGTGTCAGGTTCTATTCCTGTATTATAATGCATGTCCTTATCCGATAAGAGTTCTTCTTCTGTATTTTCTATCACTGTGTTATCAGGATTCTCACTATCTTCTTCTACCTGTGCTGCCGGCACTTCTTCTGAGCCGGCTAGTTCTTCATTTTCATCCTTTTTCTCTTGACAGGCCATAAGAGTCATACTGAAACATAGAATAATCAGCATAAGAATATTTCTTTGCATATGGAAGCTGCTTTTTTTTGTCTTAGTTTTTGGTAGTATTTTTAACATATAACGCACTCCTTCATTAAAAAAATTACAAGAAAATAGAAATCTATTCTATTATATCATACAAATTCTGGTATTCAAGGTGAATTGTGTGTACTTGAGTTCTTAACATTCTTAAAATAGTTCGTTGTGGTGTAATATGAACACTTGATAAGGTACTTACAGCAGGAAGAAGAGCTGCCTTTTTGACTTTCCATATCAGGTGATTCAAAAGCTTACCGGAAAGGCATTAATTTTGTGGAAAACAGTAGTGATAAATGAAATAGTGTAAGCTTTCAAGTATCTGTTTATCAGAAGAAAAAATAGATTTAAAAAATAATGTTTACAAAAACAATTACCTTTTCTCTTTATTTACTGAACGGCCGGTTCAAATAAAAGGAAAAGAGGTTATTTTATGGATGAACAAGTTTTGCGGACACAAAAATGGGTTAACACAACCTACACGGGGGCTTCAGGCTATACTCCTGTTGACGAAGATGGGATAACCGGAGGTGCAACGTTCAAAGCTTTGATTAAAGCACTGCAGATAGAGCTTGGCATAGCAGCGGACGGAGTATTTGGAGATGGCACCCTAAGTGCCTGCCCTTCCCAGATCAGTGAAGTGGCAGATGTTAATACGGCAACACCCAGTAATTTGCACTATATTATTCAGGGTTCCTTTTGGTGCAAGGGATATAATCCAGGCGGATTTGACGGTATTTTTGGCCCTGCAACAAAAAGTGCTGTAGAAGAATTTGAAGAGGATGCGGGAATTACACAAGACGGTATTATAAAACCCTATATTTTAAAGGCAATCATGAATACGGACGGATATGCGCTGGATCCGGATGGAGACGCAAATATCCGTGCAGTCCAAACAGGTCTGAACAGCATGTATGGAGCTTCCTTTGGTCTTTCACCCTCCAATGGTATATGGGAAAGAAATTCACATAAGAACCTAATCAAAGCCTTGCAGACAGAATGCAGTGTAACGGTGGATGGAGCATTTGGAAGCGGTACCCTAAGTGCCTGCCCCACCCTGTCAAGGAATACAAGTGGTTACCCAAACACCAAACGAATTTTACAATGGGCATTGTGCGTAAATGGATACTATCCCGGAGGGTTTACGGGTACCTTTGGAACAGGAACGTATACTGCCGTAGTAAACTTTCAAACATTTTTCTGCCTGTCGGCAGACGGAATTGTGGGAAAAAATACATGGGGTGCACTGATGACCAGCTGCGGAGATACCTCAAGGGCCGCAACTGCCTGTGATTGTGCGACCATTCTGACAGCAGAAAAAGCAGCTACTTTGAAAAGCAGTGGTTATTCCGTTGTAGGAAGATATTTGACAGGAACTGCTAACGGGATAAGCAAAGCATTGACGGCTTCAGAAATTGAAATCATATTTAATGCCGGTTTGAAATTTTTCCCTATTTATCAGTCAGGTGGTGCCAGTAATACCTATTTTAATTCTGCGCAAGGAACGAGCGATGCCGGTGCGGCAATAACCGCAGCTAAAAAACTCGGCATACCCAGTGATACGATTATCTATTTTGCGGTTGATTATGATGCATTGGATGAACAGATAACCAGCAATGTCCTTCCGTATTTTCAGGCAATCCATTCTTATTTCAGTAACAATACATTACCATCCTATCGCATTGGTGTTTATGGTTCACGTAATATTTGTTCACGTGTTTGTGATTCGGGTTATGCAAAGAGCAGCTTTGTCGGCGATATGTCTTCCGGATATAGTGGTAACCTTGGCTATCTAATGCCGGCAAATTGGGCATTTGACCAGTTTTATACTACGACACTTGGCAGTGGCGACGGACTGATTGAGATTGATAAAGATTCTTATTCCGGCAGAAACACAGGAGTCGATAACATTATTATCACAACAGATGAGGAAATAGAAGAGGCAGTAGTTGCAAAATTTTCAGATTTTATTAGTGCGCTCAATGCACCTTATCCCCCCATTCCTATGGTATTACGGACCAATTTAACTTATGAGATTCCTATAACGGAGGATGCAAAAGTCTCCTATTGCATTAGAACAGATACTTCCCTTTATGATAATGAAAGCAGCAGTATGACTTTCACCGTTATTAATGGGACAAGTTATGTTGACACGGTGAATCTTACGGATAATATTTTTTTGAATTTTGGTCTTGATACCGGTCAAATAAGCGTTGCACCGATTGTTTCTATTTCTACAGCGATTAATAACGGAAATGGGAAAGTTGTAGTATCAACAGATGGAACTTGGCTTAATACCAGTTATGTTATTTCAACCGAAGTAGAAGTTAACCCCTACTATAAGCAGACGATTAGTTTTTTATATACATTTTCTATAAAGAACAGCTCATTTGATAATATTGCATATCAAGAAGCAGCCGTTTCCAATGCTTCCGAGCAATTTCTTGATAGCTTAGCGAGTGTAGCAGAGGGAATAGTAATCGGGGGAGTTGTAATAGCGGCTTTTGCAGCATGTGCATATATTACAGTAACATCAGGTGGAGGAGCATTTCAACAAGCAGTAACAGCATTTGTTGCGGTATTAGCATTTTTGGGATTAACTGATAATGATGACGATGATGATGATTCTGAAACATAATATTATACAAACATATATACAATTTATGCACATAGTTTTCGCCAAATAAATGCGGGACCAAGTTACAGCTAATGTAAATCCCTAAATACATTATTTACAAAAGTATTTAGGGATTTATATAATAAATTTACACTCATATAGTAATACATTATGTCATACAGTTATATCATGGTTAATCCATTCTATTACTAATGCAAGCTGTTCCTTGTTAAAAACATATGTGGGGATATAAAGTGCAACTTGTTTTCTTCTTATTTTTCTATCAGAAGATAAAAAGGGATATAATAAAAGAAATTTATCCGTTACTGCTAACTTTTTAACTCTATGATAGGGTATTATTACTTCACGTGCTGGCAGGTAATATTTTACTTCGTGTTGAGAAAATTTCATTTTAACAACAGAATGTAATTCTTTTTTATGTTTGGCATAAAGTATGTATTTTAATAGCAAAGGAACTCCCCAAAAAC
>CAMJWQ010000089.1 GCA_946409475.1 uncultured Lachnospiraceae bacterium | reverse complement strand
AGTTAACAATACGCAAGGGTGAAAGGAGGTAACATTTATGAAGGTTATTATCGCGGGAGGAGGCTGGGCCGGCTGCGCGGCCGCTTTGTCCGCCGGGAAACAGGGAGCCGATGTCACATTGATCGAACGGACCGATATGCTACTGGGAACAGGTCTGGTGGGCGGTATTATGCGTAATAACGGCCGGTTCACGGCAACGGAGGAAATGGTTGCCATGGGGGGAGGCGATCTTTTTACTGTAATAGATACCTGCCTAAGGCATAAATCCATTCAATTTCCCGGTCATGAGCATGCAGACCTTTATGACATTGTAAAAACTCCCCATGCTGTTTACGGTTATCTTAAAAGCATGAATATCCGTATTCATTTTAATTCCAGAATCAATAAAATTGAAATGAAGCAAAAAAAAATAACCGGTATCCTTGATCAAAATAATACGGAATATAAGGGTGATGTATTTATTGATGCAACGGGTACGGCCGGACCTGTCTCTAACTGTACCAAATATGGAAACGGATGTGCCATGTGTATTATCCGATGTCCCAGTTTTGGCGGAAGGATCAGTCTTACGGCACTGGCGGGTATAGAGGAGCTGAAAGGATTACGGTCCGACGGTTCTATCGGTGCCATGAGCGGCTCCTGTAAAATTTTTAAAGAATCCTTATCGCAGGAATTGATTGACAGGCTAAATACAAAAGGTGTAGCCATAGTCTCCATTCCGGAGGAATTAATAGAGGATCACTTACAGATAAAAGCCTGTCAGCAATATGCGCTAAAGGATTTCGCCAAAAATTTAATTCTATTGGATACCGGTCATGCCAAGCTGATGGCCCCTTATTATCCCTTGCAGAAGCTAAATAGAATACCCGGGTTTGAAAAAGCCCGTTATGAAGACCCTTACGGGGGAAGTAAAGGGAATTCCATGCGTTTTTTTGCCATGGCACCCAGACATAACACCCTGCAGGTGAAGGGAATGGATAATCTCTTCTGTGCGGGTGAAAAAACGGGACTTTTTGTCGGTCACACGGAAGCTATCATAACCGGCATATTAGCCGGCTATAACAGTGTGCGTCACCTGCTTAAAGAAAATTGCCTGACGCTTCCCACAGAGCTGGCAACAGGAGATGCCATTGCCTTTGTTAATGAAGAAATGCAAACACAGGAGGGCCTTCAAAAAAAATATACCTTCTCCGGTTCCTGCCTGTTTGAACGAATGAAAAGTAAGAACCTTTATACCATAGATATTAAAGCAATAAAAGAACGGGTGGAAAAAGCGGGGCTTACCGATGTATTTGCCTGAGTGCCTGCATAATCTTTCAGGCTAACAGCTTCATAAATTCATCCAGCAGCTCACCGAACAGGGTAATAGCTGATACAATGGGCTCTTTTTGGGTCATATCCACTCCGGCCATTTTTAACAGCTCAATAGGATATCGGCTGCTGCCTCCCGATAAAAACTTCATATAATCATTTACTGCTGCCTGCCCTTTACTGCGGATTTGCTTACTAAGAGCTATGGCGGCAGCAAAGCCTGTTGCATATTGGTATACGTAAAACGGATTGTAAAAATGAGGGATTCTGGCCCATTCCAATGCTATTTCCTCATCTATGACCACTTCATCACCGTAATATTTCCTATTCAAGTCCCGGTAAACATCTTTTAATGCCGTTAAGGTAAGCTCCTCCCCCTGTTGGCTCATGGTATGCACTATCTTCTCAAATTCGGCAAACATCGTTTGTCTGAAAAAGGTTCCTCTGAATTGCTCCAGAAAATAATTTAACAGATATAATTTCTCGTTTTTATCCCTGGCATTTTGAAGCATATAATGAATCAGTAAGGATTCGTTACAGGTAGACGCCACTTCCGCCACAAAAATCCGGTATCCGGCATATAAATAATCCTGATACTTATCAGAATAATAGGAATGCAGAGCATGACCCATCTCATGTGCCAGGGTAAATACGCTTTTCAAATTCTTCTGGTAATTTAATAGCACATAGGGGTGTACACCGTAAGCACCCCAGGAATAGGCTCCGCTTCTCTTCCCTTCATTTTCGTAAACATCTATCCATCGGTTCTGAAAGCCCTCTTCCAGAGCCTTTAAATAGTCCCTTCCCATTTTACCAAGGCCCTTTAATACCAGTTCCTTCGCTTCCTCGTAGGTATATTCCCTGTCTCCCCTTTCAATGACGGGAACGTATAAATCATACATATGAAGCTCCTCATAGCCCAGCAGCCTTTTTCTTAATTTCATATATTTATGGAGCATTGGCAGATGATCACCGACTGTCTGCAATAAATTGTCATAAACGGCTGTCGGTATGTTACTGCTGTCCAGATACATTTCCATATTGGAATTATAGTGTCTGCTCCTTGCAAAAAAAGTTGCCTGCTTTACGTTATAATTAAAAATACAGGCTAATGTATTCTCACTTTTTTCATAGGTATGATACAGGCCCTGGAAAGTTTTCCTCCTGATATCCCTGTCCTTGCTTTCCATCAGAGAAAGGAATCTTCCATGAGAAATGGCAATCGTTTCTCCCTTATCCGTTTCAATGACAGGAAATTTTATATCCGCATTATTAAACATCGTAAATATTTTTTCAGGACCCTTTGCTATTTGATAAACATTCGCCAGCAATTCCTCCATTTCCTTTGGCAGAATATGTTTTTTTTGCCGGAGTATATCCTCCATATACTGTTTATATTTCATTAAAGAAGGATATTCCATAAGCATTTCCTTAAATCTATCCATTGTAACAGATAAGATTTCAGGCTCTATAAAAGAAGAGACGGCCTGGTATCTGATTGATAAATTTTGAGCTTTGGCAGACAGCGTCTGGTACTTGGGGTCGGTGGTATCTTCATGCAGTTTTTGATTTGCATATACATAAATTTTTTCCAGCATCATATTCAGCCGGTCATTCATCTGCAGCCCCTTATAAAGGCCTTCTCCTCCATCGGCCAAATGATCCTTATACAGCAAAATTGCCTCCATATCAGCCTCAAATTTTTTAACATCCTCTTCCCACAAGTTATCATTTTCATATAGATCACCAATGGCCCACTTATATTTGGCATCTATGTCGGACCTTTTGGGAATGGCATTGTTTTTCATACTATCACCTCATACATTTTCTTTTTATTGTATAGGATTCATAGAATTAACGTCAATCATCACAGGTAATATTTAACACATTTTTAGTTGCGGTTCAGTCTTCACAACAGCCGCCTGTGAAACAGCCATGAGTAAAATCAGCCTTCATAACCCAATACATGAAATGTAATCCATAGTTTTACTGGAAATATGAATCCCAGGTATGATATAATATGAACACTTAGCGAGGTATTATCGAGCTTAGTGTTCATATATACCCGGACACTTAATGAGGTAGTTTCGAATTTAGTGGACATGGTGCAATATGAACACTTAGGTATTATCGAGCTTAGTGTGAATAAATTAAGGAAGTGAACCCATGAAAAAATATCAAATATTTACCGACTCTTCATGTGATATCCCGGATACTGTCTTAAAACAATATAACATCGTTCGGATACCCTTTTACGTATCCTTTGACATGGAACATTACTATAAAGAAATTGAAGAATTATCCATTGCCGACTTTTATCAAAGGCTGGCGGCAGAAAAAATATATCCCAAGACATCCCTGCCTTCCGTTCAGGATTATCTGAATCATTTTAAGGATGCCATAGAGAAAAATATGGATATATTATGTTTTTGCTTAACTGCCAAGTTCAGCGGTTCTTATCAGTCTGCCATGACGGCAAAATCTATCCTGCTTGAAGATTATCCGGAAGCAGATATTGTTGTATTTAATTCCTGCCAGGCGACCTCCTGTCAGGGTCTTACCGTATTGCAGGGAGCCTATATGAAGGAAGCAGGCTTTACCCTGGAAGAGACAGAAGCCAAATTACTTAATATCAGAAGCACTTCTCGTATTATGTTTACCGTAGGTACCCTGGAATATTTACAAAGAGGCGGCAGAATCGGTAAAGTAAGCTCCTTAGCAGGTACCATGCTGAACCTTAAGCCTCTCATCACCTTAAAAGACGGAGAATTGATTCCCTATGGAACCATACGGGGCCGGAATAAAGCTTTGGCTAAAACCATAGCTATGGTAAAGGAATACTTTGACGAAACAAATGAATCCTATGATGATTATGATTTTGTCGTTACAACGGGTACAAGCTTTGAAGAAGCAGAAAAAGTAAAGGCGGAATTGGAAGAATTAATAGGCCGCAAAATCACTTATCCTAATTTTACGATTGGAGTAACAATAGGGACCAATACCGGACCGGATGCCATCGGCTGCTGCTTTATAAAGAAATTTGATGCTGTTTAATTTTAAAGAACAATACAGCTTATGATACTGAGTAAATTATTAAAGTCAATTTCCAACCGAAAGGAGTACATATCTTGACACCGAAAGAAAAATCTTATGAAAATGTGGCGGCCACTATTATAAAAAATTTAGAAAAAAGGCAAATGGAGGGTTATTATTGCCCTGATTCCAAATCTGCAGCAGAAAAAGCCATATCCATAATGGAAAAGGGAAGCGTTGTTTCCTACGGCAGTTCCGTTACCTTAGAAGAAACAGGTATAAAAGAAGTAATAAGAAAAGAAAATTATAAATTTCTGGACCGTTATAAGTTTGAAGGTTCCCAGAAAAGAAGAGAAATCGATCTACAAAGCTTTCATGCGGATTATTATTTAATGAGTACCAATGCCATCACATTAGAGGGGGAATTAATCAATATTGATGGAAACGGTAATCGGGTGGCAGCATTAATATACGGTCCGAAAAATGTTATTATATTAGCCGGTATGAATAAAATTGTAACGGATGTCAAATCCGGTTATGCCCGTGTAAGAAATTTTGCATCTCCCCCTAACGCAGTTCGTTTAAACCGGAAGACACCCTGTGCTGCAACCGGAAAATGCCAGGATTGCTATTCTCCCGATTGTTTTTGCAACCAAATCGTGGTGACAAGGAGATCCGGTATGGACAAACGGATAAAGGTTATCTTAATTGGTGAAGAGCTGGGATATTAATTAATCATAACCGGGTACATTGCTAAAAGCGTCCCCCATTACGGAAAAAGTATTTTCTATGGAGGAAGACAGCTCTATTACATGCTTTGATACATCATCCACATCATCAAATATGCTCCGAAAAGCATTTCCAGCCTCGCCGACCACATTTTCCCATGTATTCACGTTCTCACTTACCTTCCGCATTACTTCCATGGAATGCGCAATGTCCTCCTGTATTTCACAAATAAGGCGTTCAATCTTACAGGAGGCATCAGCGGACTGGGCGGCCAGCTTCTTTACCTCTTCCGCTACCACCGCAAATCCCTTTCCCTGCTCTCCTGCCCTTGCCGCCTCAATAGACGCATTTAGTGCCAGCAGGTTCGTCTTTTTCGCAATACCGGAAATAATACGTATAATATTGCTTATTTCTCCTGATTTTATTTCAAGGGCATTTACTGCGTATAATACCTCATCGGAATTTTCCCGGATGGCGGCCATTTGCCCGACTCCCTGATTTATCACCGTCATTCCCTCGTCCGCAGTTGCAGATGCCTCCTTTGAGGAATCCACCACCTCCTGAAGATACCTGTCTATTTCACTCAGACCATTTAAGACAGTTTCTGACATTTTTGTGATATCCCGCTCCTCCATGGTACCTATGTTATCTTCGCTTCTCAAATTACCATCTCCTTCTTTCCTTTAACAGGGTGTGTTTTCTGCCAGATACTCTTTTACCTCTTTTTCTGTACAAAGCTGTTTACAGATAAGGGCTGTTTCCCTTGCCTTCTCCGTATTAATACCGGCAAGGACAGCCTTTATTTGTGCGATGCCCGACTCACTCATGCTGAATTTGCGCAGTCCAAGACCGGCCAAAAGCACCGCCGCTTCCGGATCTCCGGCCAACTCCCCGCATACGGATACCGGCTTCCCCTTCCTGTGAAATGCTTCAAAAATAGTACCGAGCACCCGCAGCATAGCAGGCGACATGCTCTGGTAATATACTGCCGTCTCCGGGTTCATCCGGTCGGCAGCACATAAATATTGCGCCAGATCGTTCGTCCCTACACTTGCAAAATCCACTTCCTCTGCCACCAGATCCGCAATCACGGCCGCAGCCGGTATCTCAATCATCACACCTACCCCGGTATTTTCATTGAAGGACTGCTTTTCCCTTCTCAGCTGCTCCTTGACAGCAAGCACAGCTGCTTTGGCACGCCGGATATCTTCTATGCTTCCAACCATAGGGAACATAATCTGCAGCGGTCCGAAGGCCGATGCGCGAAGAGCCGCACGAAGCTGTGTCTCAAATAGATCCGTATGTTTAAAGCACAGACGCAATGCCCTGTTTCCCAGAAACGGATTCCCTTCTTTTGGCAGCTGCATATATGACAGGGTCTTATCCCCTCCTATATCCAGTGTACGAAGAGTGACCGGCTTGCCCTTTGCCTGTTCCAGGACACGTTTATAGCTTTCCAGCTGTTCTTCCTCCGTAGGAAGATGATTACTTTCCATATATAAAAATTCTGTCCGGAATAATCCTACAAAATCATAATTTTCAAAGGGAACACAGAACTTATCCGTTCCTATATTGATACCGATCTCTACTTTTATACCGTCTGCGGTAACCGCAGGTTTACTTTCGAATTTCTCAGCCTCCGCCTTTTGGTTCTTAAAATCCTCCGCTTTTAATACCGCTGCTTTTTTCTTCTTCTCGTCCGGAGAAACTGTAATTTCGCCTGTAAGGGCATCCAGTACCAGCGTCGTTCCGTCTTCTATTATTTCAAGCACCTTATCCACTCCTGCTACCGCCGGTATCCGGTAGCCCCTGGCAATTATTGCCGTATGGGAAGCAGCACCGCCTGCTTCCGTAATAATTCCGGCAACATGAGCACGGTCAATGGTCGCCGTATCGCTGGGCAGCAGGTCCTTTGCCACTACAATGCTATTCTCTGGTAAAGAAGACAGATTTTTTTCCTTTTCTCCTTTTAAAATGCGCAGCAGCCTGTTGCAGACATCCTTTAAATCTGCCGTACGCGCAGCGATCAGCGGATCCTTTACATTCCCGATCAGTTCAATAAATTTATCAAACACGCTTTTTACTGCAAAATCGGGATGCTTTCCCTCTTCTTCAACGGCTTCCTTAAGCATTTCCAGAATTTCTTCATCTCCCAGAATTTCCCTATGTGCGGCAAATATTTTTGCCTTATCCGGCTCTGATTCCATAAGTGCCGCCATTAAATCCTCCAGTTCAGAATTCGCCTTATACAGGGCCAGCTCTAAAGAATCCATATATTTTCTTTCACTGCCCTTTTCAACATAGGATTCCAATACCTCATAGACAGGCACCTGATACAAAAAGGCCTCTCCCAGGGCCACCCCCGGCGAGACCGGATTTCCTTTCAAAATCATGCTGACACCTCCATTCCTTTATTCTCCAAAGCCTCGCTCGATCAGTGCGGCCAAATCTTTAACCGCCTTTGCTTCATCCACCCCCTCCGCCGTTATTTCAACAGCCGCTCCCTGTCCGATTCCTTCCGCCAGCAGGCGCATAATGGATTTTGCATTAACAGCCTCACTGTTTTCCTCCATATTCCGGATGGTGATTTTGCTTTCAAATGTTTTTGCCAATAATACAAAGTCAGAGGCCGGACGTGCGTGCAGTCCCGTCTTGTTAATAATCTTTGTCTGCTTCCTTATCATATCGCTATCCTCAACCTTACCGGTGCCGCGGGCGTAAGCCTGCAGCACCGCTTTCCTTTAAATTTCTGTTCCATTACTCTCAATACATCTTTTATACCAGTAGAAGGAATCCTTCCGGCTGCGCGATAAGGTTCCCTGTCCCTTATTATCCTTATCCACATAAAGGAAACCGTAACGCTTTTCCATTTCCCCTGTACTGGCACTGACCAGATCAATACAGCCCCAGGGCGTATAGCCAATCAAGTCCACGCCATCGGCAATTGCCTCGGCCATCTGCTCCACATGAAGGCGAAGATAATCAATCCGATAGTCGTCATGAATACTTCCGTCCTGTTCCACTATATCCGCCGCACCGAGACCGTTTTCCACTACCATGACCGGCACTCTGTAACGTCCGTAAATTTCATTTAAAAAGTAACGAAGGCCCTTGGGATCGATTACCCATCCCCAATCACTTGCTTTTAAATAAGGATTCGGAATTCCCATCATCATATTGGCTGCAGCCTTTTTGATTTCCGGATCGGCAGAAGCACAGCCGCTGCAATAATAGCTGAAGGAATAAAAGTCTGCACAGCCTTTTTTCAGTATTTCCGAATCCCCCTCCTCAAATGCTACTTTTATATTATTTTCTTCAAAATAGCGCTTTGCATAATGAGGATATTCCCCCCGAACCTGAACATCACCACAGAACCAGTTGCCCATGTTCATCTGCTGCTGACTGATAAGCACATCCTCCGGGTTACAGGTATACGGATAAACACATGAGCCTGCTATCATACAGCCGACACGGTTTTCCGGATCGATTTCATGAGCCATTTTTACCGCCTTTGCACTTGCCAGGAATTGATGATGCAATGCCGTAAAGCGTGTACCTGCGGCCTCCGGCGTTTCCTTTGCCCTGCCCAGAAAATAATCCATCAAATCAATATCATCATCGACTAAAATCCCTCCGGCCAGAGTTGCCCCAAAGCCATGGGCCAATGCATTGATTTCATTAAAGGTGAGCCAATACTTAACCATTCCCTTATATTCGGTAAAAATCGTCTTACAATAATTTATATAATAGTCTATCACCCGCCGGTCTACAAAGCCATTATATGCTTCACATAAATGATACGGCATCTCATAATGAAGTATTGTTACCAATGGCTCTATACCGTACTTCCTGCATTCCATAAATACGCTGCGGTAATATTCTATCCCCTCTTTATTCGGCCCGGCATCATCACCATTGGGAAAAATACGGCTCCAGGCAATGGACATGCGGTACATTTTAAAGCCCATTTCCGCGAAGGCAGCAATGTCTTCCTTATAATGATGGTAAAAATCAATTGCTTCATGGCTTGGATAATACTCATCAGGATCAATCTTCCTGGTAAATTTACGGGATTCCGTTCTGCTGCCTCCGGTATAATGATCTGCTACCGACGGCCCTTTCCCGCCTTCATTCCATGCACCTTCACACTGGTTTGCCGCCGTAGCTCCCCCCCAGTAAAAGTTGTCGGGAAATCTTTTTCCTATTTGCTTCAAAATAAAACCTCCTTTTTCTTCCTCATTAACAGCCTATATGCCTTCTTCCGTATTCTCGGCTGCTTTCATTGCAGCCTCCTTCTTAATCAATTGCCTTTCATATGCCTTAAAAAACGGTGTGAAGACAATAAAGCCTACAATAAAGCCAACCACGGGGATAAAAATATTCTGCCAGGACATTGCACTGAGAAACTCATTTACGCCTATTGGCATAGCCGACATAATCAAAACGTAACCCGGCTTAAAAAATCCGACGGCATAGCCGCCCCATAAAATAATCATTGTAATAATAGGAGCGAGAATGAACGGAATCGCCATTATGGGATTATACATAATGGGAAAACCAAACATAACCGGCTCACTGATATTAAAAATAGCCGGAATAATACCTGCCTTGCTGATTGCCTTCAGCTGCTCCGATTTGGACCGCAGTCCCATAACTACCAAAGGCAGTACATTTCCGGTACCACCGCAGCATGCCAGTGCTCCGAACAATGCAATGGGTGCGAATACTGCCGGTCTGCCTTCTGCTACAAGAGCCGCATTATTGGTAACAAACTGAATCAGGGTGGGCATAATTGCAATATAGACTACCATCGTTCCATGAATGCCAAAGGTCCATAGCAGCAATGCGATAAAGACTATAACAATCATTCCCGGTGCACTGGTAAGAGCCTTAAGGGGCATGGACAGCAATGCATTAACAGCAATTGGAAGGTTTACCGTAAATACCTTAACAACAAGCGTGTTAAGACCATGCCAAAGAATGATGTTGACAATTAAAGGTATCAGGGTTGAAAAGGAATCCTGCAAAAACTGCGGTACTACCTCAGGCATTTTAATGGTAATATGCCGTTTCTCAAAAAAATGGGTAAGCTTAACAGATAAAATACCGACCAGAACCGCCGTAAAAATACCGGCACCTCCAAGGGCAGTCGTATCAAGTCCGGTAAAGTCGGTCGTATTATCAGATAGTAAAACTGTTTTTGCAGGTGCCGCAACCATTAAGAATAAAATCATAGCATTGGAACCATTGACCAGTGGTTTCATTCCCAGCATTTTAGAATAATTGTAGGCAATGCTGAACACAATGACAAGAGATACGATTCCCATTGTCATATTATATGGTACCATAAGCGTTTTATAAATGGTGCTCTCCGTAGTGAACCATTGAAAAATCGTAGGTACCGTTGCAATAATCTGGCAAACGGAACCTGCCAAAATCAACCCCATACAAATCATCATACCATTGGAAATGGATGAAAAAACCTTATTTCCCGCAATCCTTTCCCCAAAGCCCTGCAATTTCTTCATTAACTTACTTTCATACAAATTGCCCATAAATAC
>CAMJWQ010000088.1 GCA_946409475.1 uncultured Lachnospiraceae bacterium | reverse complement strand
CAACGCTTCTTTTCCAGGGAATAAAATGGGATAATCTTAAAATATGATTTTGTACATTTTTTAATTCTTCTTTTACTATTTTATCAGCTCTTTCACTGCTTTTTATATAAGAAAAATAATTTGATAATATTTGCAGGGCAAATTTTTTTGCTTTTTCAAAGGCGGAGTCAAAAGATTGATTACTGTCCCATACGGGATTAAACATACTGATTAATTGTGCCAATTGGTTTTCTGCTCCGGTATTGTCCGCCAAATCCAGTGGCTGTACAAAGCTTTCATCAAATCTTTTTGCTTCCTCTTCACCTAAAATAAGCTTTCCGAATACCTTCCATAAAAGTCCGAATGCCGCATAAGGAACATGATTTTCTCGTAAGGGTGCGTTCATCTGGTGATGATCGTATTCTCCCATGCCAATATCAAAAACAATACCTTCATAATTCTCAGGGACATGGAACCCTCTTTCTATTTTAATATGAGGATTTAAATACGTTAATAAGGCTGCTGAGAAAACATCATCAGCATGGAACTTTCCTCCATGCGTAAAAGCTTTTTGATATTTCATATGATAAAATACTGCCTTTCTCTGTGTCGTTTATATGTGAAAATTAATCATTTTTTATTTTACTATAGAAATAACTGTTCATACAACCTTTTTATCATATATGATAATTTTTAAGCTATTATTCAGCCATGCGGCAAAACGTATAGAAATTGCACGAGCTTGCCTGTAAGCAATTTTCCGTATGTTTTTTGCCATGTGGCACTTAGCCCCGGTGAGATGAAGCAGAACGGAATCGAACCGGACTGAACGGTAACATTTATAAACATTACCTCCATCTGTGATGTACTTTTTCTTCCCCAAAGAAAAAGTATCTGATATAATCATCTAGAATAATAGCTACTAATGATAGGGCAAACCATACTATACTAAAGGGGAGACAAATCTGTCCCATAAAATTAGCAGGAATATGGCTATAATCCCAAATATTCCATTTCAACCATACATTTACTATTAAACCTGTAATAAGCTCAAGAAACGTTATCATAATACTGCTTAGCAGCATCTGCCTCAGCAAAGATAATTTTATGGAAAAGCATTGATTAATAAAGCTTAGCACCATAAAACACAAGCCTCCCAAAAGAAACATGGTCCAATGGGAAAAACCACGAATCATACATTCAAATAAGTAATAAAAAACTCCGCCTAAACAAAACATAAAAATGTATTTTAGCAGACTTTTCGCTTTTGATACCATAATAAGACCTCCTATATTCTTATATAGTATCTGTAATTTTTCAATTGCTATTGATGAAAAGCCCAATTGTCATATGTTACTAATAAACAGGAAAGACGAGGTATGAAAAATATGATTGAAGAGAAATTTTTTTTACAGAATGGAATCGCTTTGGCAAAGGCTCTCCTCGGGAAATACCTGATAAGGCAATATAGCGGAAAAGCCATCATTACTCAGATTGTAGAGACGGAAGCTTATATGGGGGTACAGGATAAAGGTGCTCATGTTTACGGAGACAAACGGACAGAAAGGACAAAGCCTCTTTATTTAAGCGGAGGTCACATTTATATCTATTTGATCTATGGTATGTACTATTGCATCAACATTTCCGCTAATGCAAAAGACATCCCGGAATGTGTCTTAATCAGGGCTTTAAAGCCTATTGACGGATTAGATGAAATTGCCGGAAACCGTTATGGCTCCCGATATGAGGAATTGAACCGGTACCAGATAAAAAATTTATTGAACGGCCCCGGTAAACTATGCCAGGGACTTCTGATTGATAAAACCTTAAACGGTAAAAGCATTTTATCAGATCAAATCAGAATCAGTGACTTCTATAGAAAGGACGGCAGAGAAATTCGGGCGGAAAGTGATCTTTCCATCCAGGAAGACAAAAGGGTCAATATTGATTATGCAGAGGAGGCAAAGGACTTTTTATGGCGGTTTTATATGGAGGGTTCCCCTTATGTTTCTAAAAGATAGCTAAGGAATACGTGGATATTTCCGAAATAAGCTTAACCGTATCAACAGGAAGTCCAAGACATACCGCTCATAAATACATGACAGACAAAAAATCCTGCATCATTATGCCATTCCATAATAATACAGGATTCTTTATCTTTTATAATGCTTCTATGGATTCTTTTATGATCTGACAGGCTTTATCACAATCTTCCTCTGTAGCAATGAGAGGAGGTACCATACGTATGATTTTATTTCCTATGGCTGTAATGAGCAGTTTTCTGTCAGCACAGCCATGCTTAACACCGATGGCTATCTCTTTCGTAAATTCCACTCCGATTAAGAGTCCCATTCCCCGTACCTCTTTCACAAAAGGAAGATTCTTCAATTTTTCTATAAAATAACGGCCCATTTTTTCCGCATTCTCCGCCAGATTTCTATCTAACAGTTCACGAATCTGTGCGTAAGAAGCTGCACAGCAAACCGGATTACCGCCATAGGTAGAACCGTGAGCTCCCTTTGTAAAAGCCCCGGCTGCCTTCTTTGTGGCACAGACGGCACCGATAGGCATTCCGCCGCCCATGGCCTTTGCCATAGTTACAATATCCGGCCTGATATCATAATGCATATACGCCATTATTTTTCCCGTCCTGCACCAGCCTGTCTGTACCTCATCCAGCAACAGCAGCATTCCTTTTTCATCACATAGCTTTCGTATTCCCCGCATAAATTCATAGGTGGCAGGATTGACACCGCCTTCTCCCTGAACAGGTTCGAGCATAATGGCAATAGTATCCTCATCGCATGCCTCCGTAAAAGATACCAGATCGTTAAATTCAGCATAAGTGAAACCGGGAACAACAGGCTTAAAGCCAATCTGGCAGGCATTATCCGGCTGTCCAGTGGCTGACAGTGAGCCATAGGTTCTTCCATGGAAGCTGTTTTTAGCAGTTACGATTTTGTATTTATCAGGTCCATACTTTTCCACACCGTATTTTCTTGCCATTTTAATCATGGCTTCATTTGCTTCCGTCCCGGAGTTTTGATAAAAAATTTTATCCATGCCGATCGTCCTGCAGATTAATTCTGCCAACAGAGCCTGCGGTATGGTATAAGGGTAGTTAAAGGTATGGATAAGATCCTCTGCCTGTTCTTTTATGGCAGCAACCACCTTTTCATTGCAGTTTCCTGTACTGTTAACAGCAATGCCTGCATAAAAATCCAGGTACGCTTCCCCATTTTCGTCATAAAGATACATGTCCTTTGCCGTTTCAGCCACAAAATCAAAACGCTCATAGGTATCAGCCATATACTTGCTCACAAGAGCTTTTAATTCTTCTTTTGAAATTCCTGTATCCTTCAGCTTCATTTTCCTCTTCCTCTTCTTCCTTTTTACTCTATGTTCCATTTTTCCTGCCAAACATAAACCCATATACCAAAGGGTCATTCTCATCAAGAACCCAGTTATTAAACCCTGTTACATAGGCACTTCCCGTAATCTGCGGTATAATTGCCTTTTGTCCGCCCGCCTCCGTTTCCTCCATAACCATACCCCGGAATAAAGAACCTGTTATGCTTTCATAAACAAAAGGTTCCCTTATCCCGATCTCTCCTTTGGCATACAGCGCCGCCAGCTTGGCACTGGTCCCCGTCCCGCAGGGAGACCTGTCTGCCTGGCTTCCTCCGAAAATAACTACATTTTTTTTATGAGCAGAGGAATTTTCCGATCTGCCATAAAATTCACATAAATCGACCGTGTGAATATCAAGATAAGGATGTTTAATAAAAACCTCTTCATTTACTTTTTTTATCAATGCCATTCCCAGTGCGGTCAGCTCCTCTATACTATCCATATCCAGCTTCATTTGCAGCCTCTCTGCGTCTGCCAGTACGAAGAAGCTGCCGCCAAAGGCTATGTCATAGGTTATCCGCCCATAACCCGGTATTGCCGTCTGCAGATTTTGCCTGTAAAGAAAGGAAGGTACATTTAAAAAGCTTACTTCTACCGCTTTTCCCTTCTCAACCTTTACCTTTGTCCTTATTATCCCGGAGGGTGCGTCCAGCACCACCTCCGTATAAGGCTCCGTCACCTTTATCAATCCGGCTTCCACCGCTGCAGTGGCAGTCCCTATACTGCCATGTCCGCACATATTGAGATAACCGCCGCTGTCCATAAATATCACTCCGATATCCGCCTCTTCATGAACCGGCTCCGTTATGAGGGCTCCGAACATATCTCTGTGACCCCTTGGTTCCAGCATCAGGGCTTTCCTGTAATGATCATAATGTTCTTCCAGATATTTCTTTTTTTTCATCATACTGTTACCTTTCAATTGCGGAAACCCTCTTAAAATAATTCTTGTAGGTTCCCCCATAGTGTGAGATTCTATGGTCTGAAAGGATTTTTCGTATTTATTTTCCATAAAAGGCCGCAGCTGCATGAGCAATCCCCCTGTGTCTTTACAAGTTTAAACGTTATGTCTGTATTCGTAGGGAAGTACTTTGCACATGCCATAATGCTCTGCTTCCTCTGCCATAAAGCGCAGCGTATCCTTTAAGATCGCTGTCTGCATTTCCTTATTATTAGGTTCACCGGCATTGGAACCAATAGGCACATGAGGCGCGGTAATTCTCGGCGCTCCCTGCTGTTTTGCTATAGGAGGCAGTGCTGCAATGACACAGCAGGACATTCCTTTTTCTTCACAGCATCTTGTTACAATGGTTGCGGAACGGTGGCAGGTACCGCAGCCTCCCGTGCACAGTACAATATCCACTCCCTGTACTTTCAGCTTTTCTGCAATTTCCGGCCCGGTTTCGCTGCGAAACTTATCCACATTTCCTCCCCCTCCCATAAAGCCGTACATTTCTTTTGCAAGGCTTCCTATAAATCCTTCCTTTACAAGCTCATGCAGACGATCAAGAGGGAACATGGCATTGACATCCTTATTAATGTCCGAATTGTCAAATCCGCCGTGTGTCACCATTAACTCCGAGGTTGAAATGGCGGAAGGAATGGAACGGTACGAATAATCACCTGATGTGTCAAAGGGAGCCTGGCTTTTTCGATGTATTCCTCCTGCAGTTATAAACGCTACTTTACATGTATTTAAAGGCTTTGTTAAAGGAGTCCAGACCGGGTCCGGAGTGACGGGAACAAAAATTTCCGACTGCATACCTTCTACTACTGTTAAATTCATTTGACTACCTCCATTTATTTTTATACTGTTTCCATAAAAGCTCTAAGAACAAGCTGTATCCGCTTCCGTTACCTGCATATAGCTGAAATAGAATTCGACCTTCAGACCCGGCTCTAATACTCTTTCCGTTAGTACCCAGCGCCTGGGTACGGTTATGACACCCAGTCTTCCCTGTATATCTACTTTAACAGCCGTATCGTTCACTGCTACAATTTTCCCCTTCATAAGAATGGGATTCAGTTCGTACTGCATTGTCACCACTCCTTCAGCAGCTATTTTTACAGGCCAAGAAGCCTGTTATTGTTATCAATGACTTCCTGTGACCATTTTCTTGAAGCCGGCTTGATTTCCACACCCATCATTTTATTCTTAAGCATCTGTACCGCACGTGCCGCATCCTTAGGGCAGATTTCCGAACATCCTGCGATTTCGTTTTCAAAGCCTTCTTTATCTTTATTTATTTCAATCATGGCATCGGCATATTTGTTTCCCACTACCAGCTGTCCCTGATAGGCACAGAAGGATACCCCAACGACGGGAATATCCCGTTTCCCAATCTGTTCGATATGCGATGTGAAATCAATATGGTTATTTCCAAAGCCCTCCGTAGTTACGACAGCTCCCTCTATGTCCATTGTCTCAATCCATGCACCAAGCCTTTCCGAAACAAAGGCTTTCTCATCATTGACCTGGGGGCTTCCTACAAAAATGACCCCAATCAAATCCAGTTCCTTATCCTCTGCCAAAGCTTCCACCAAAGGCTCTCTGAAATAATGACGTGTCATTTCCTTTGTTGCCGGTCCGATACAGGTCAGGGCATGAATACCACCGTCACGTACTTCATTCGGAGAGAGCATCAGGGGTACATTTCCCAAATCTACGTTTTTCTGACCGCCAGGAACTCCGCAGGGCTCCGTTGGACAAAGTATATTATCATGCATGGCACCCTGGCCCATGATTTCCTTTACCAGCACCACTCTTGGTTTATCATATTTCTTAACATCCTTACAAAGCTCTTCTCTTACGGGTACATCCGTTGTTTTCCTTAATACGTTTCGAACCGCCTGAATGATAACGTCTTCACATTTATGGGCCGCATAGGGCCCTCTTCTTTCCATGCCCGTCAACCGCTGAACGACTGCTTCTACCCTGATGATGATATCCTCTTCATCTGCGCATCCCGGATTGCCGAATGCCATCCTCTCATCAAGAAATCCTTCGGAAGAACCAAATTCATGTACCTGGGTACCGTCTTCATCCACACCCGTAAGCATAAATACAGCACCCTCCAATACATTCGTAATACCTTCCCCAAGACTGCCTTCCACCTTGGCAGCTACGGGGCATACATCCATAATCGTATCGGTATGGATATGCCTCTCTTCGGGCTTTATTACGTCAATTTTAATTTCTTTTACGATAGGATCTGCCTGAAGGGCTTCTTCCATAAGTTTTCTGTCAATGGTTACAACACCGTTTTCAAAGGAAGTAATATCACCTGTTACCACATCCGTCACTTTATAATACCGTTTCACCAACGTACGCAGCACTTTATCTTCTTTTTCCCCTGTTATTTTGCTTTGCGATTTCTCCTCCGCTTTCTCCGGCGTTTTTTTCTTTTCCTCTGCTACGGGCTGCTTCACCGTATCAACCATAGTTGGTAATATTGGAGAAAGGGCATCACAATCCGTTATCAACACAGCTCCCAGCACCTGCTCTATGGTCAGCCCCTCTTCACTTAATGTCAGAAGTCCCGCCTCCATCATATCCTCAAACAAATCAGGATCCTCCAAATCTGCAGGTCCGATCACTAAACCTTTTTTCCTTTGACAGCAAAAAATTGCAGGATCCTTTAAATGTGATTTTACCGTTTCGGTAGTAATAGACATAGCTTTCTCTCCTTTTTTTTATATTTGACGATTTCGACGAATCAATTTCTGATTAACCGCACGTAAGCTTCCGTCCGTACAATGATAGACCGGAAGTCCCATTTTAGGTGCACAGGACATCACCGTATTGGTACAATCCGTGCAATTACTGATAAGCAGTGCCTGAGCTCCCTGTTTTTTCAATTCCATGACCTTTCCTGCCTGTCCCGGACAGCGTCCCGGGTTTTCACATTTATATGCCGTATTTTTTGCATGAGCCTGTTTGCACCAGGCTGCAGCCACAACCTGACTTCCCATACTTTCTGCCATTTCCGTCAATCTTTCTTTACCGGCACCGCAGGCGCAGATTAAAATTCCTATTTTCTCCGGTCCTTTCAAAAAAGCTTCTGCCGCAATGAGTCCGCCTGTCGTCTTTTTGATTCCTTTATCCGGATACGTTCTTTCACCCGTAAAAGGTCCTCCCATGATAATTTCTCCATATTCCTCTCCGATACCCCCGGCCATTTCCATGACATCGGCCACCTGCATTCCTATAGGGATATCTTCCAAAATTCTGATCTGTCCGGAATCTTTCAGCTTTCCTGCCATCGTAATATCTTTATCTATAAGTGGTTTTTTATCCTCCACCGCCTCCCTGATGCGCATAACCGTTTCCGCATTCAGTACTACGGCATCTGCTTCCGAAGGAAGAGAGTCAACGGATAGCAGCACTCCCATAACTTCTCTTATAACAGCTCTCTCTTCACCCATGGGGTACATATCTTCCAATTCAGCTATTTCACAAATTCCGTCTTTATCCGCTTCCTTCAACCTTTTAACAGCCTCCTTATGTTTGCTTTTAATAGCAATCACTCCCCGTTTTACCTGCAGAATATCTATTACCATCTGCAATCCCCTTAACAGCTTATGGGGTTCTTTCTCCAGCCTGGCAATATTGTGGGACAAGACCGGCTCACATTCTGCCGCATTAATGATTATGGTACCATTTTCGGTCAGCTTCGTATTCAGTTTTCTATCTGTGGGAAATCCCGCACCTCCCATTCCTACGATACCGGCCTCTTCTATCAGCTCCATCGGTGTATTTCCCTTTAGTTTTTCATAAACAGAAAAATCCGTTTCCTCTGCTTTTATCCGAATTTCTTCTTCATTCACTTTCATTACTCTTCCATTTATACTTGTATGAAGATTAGCTCCGGGCTTTCCCTCCGGTTTAGAGGCTATCCTTTGCCCCCGTTTCACATAATCACCGCATTTTACCTCAGCAACTGCCGGTAATCCGATATGCTGCTTCAAATAAAAAATGAATTCCTTTGCCATTTAAACTCCTCACTTCCTATCATGCCGGTCTAGTGTACTGAACAAAATGTCTTCGATACTTCAGCTCCCCTTCCCCTCATTCTTGAGGGAGAAGACATTTTGCGCTATAGGATGTAATTTCCTTTACGATAAAAAAGGCAGCTGATACAAACCGTATCATGCCGCCTTTGACATTTAACATTCTATCCTTCTTTTAAAAGTATCTTATCTTCTATTTACACATTAGTAAAGTTCGGATTTTTAATGCCTGCCATTAAATTTCTTCATATCTTATATTGACAGCAGCGCCTTACTTATGTATAAAAGTAATATAGCCCGATAATAAAAAATTATATGAATATGAGGGATTCTAAATGGATATTAATAAATACAAATTATTCGTAGACATAGCAGAAACGAAAAACTTTACCAGAAGCGGTGAACGGCTTGGCTATTCCCAGTCAGGCGTCAGCCATATCCTAAAGGGGCTGGAAGCGGAGCTGGGCTTTTCTTTGTTTTTCAGGGCAAGGCACGGTGTTTCCCTGACTCCGAATGCGGAGCTTCTTCTCCCTCTTATACACAGCATCCTTTCCGATTATGAAAAGCTGGAACAGACTATCCATGCCATAAACGGCCTGGAGGAGGGAAGGCTTACCATTGGAACCTATTCCAGTATATCTGCCCACAGCCTGCCTCCTATCCTCCATGAATTTAAGAAAGCCCATCCCAACATTGAAATTTATTTAAGAGAAGGGGGCGCAGAAGACATTATGCAGTGGCTTGATACCAATATTGTAGATATCGGTTTTCTAAGCCTTCCGGAAACACGTTCTTTTAACTGGATTCCTTTGGGTAAGGATTCTCTTATGGCCGTTCTTCCAAAAGACTACCCTATCCCTTCCGACGGTACATTCCCCATTGAGGATTTTGAAGGAAGACCCTTTATTATTTCGGCGGCGGGAACGGATTATGATATTCACTATGCTCTGGAAAGCTCCGGTATTTCTCCTGATTTTAAGTATTCCTCCACTGATGACCATGCTATCATTTCCATGGTGATTCACCACCTTGGAATCAGTATACTTCCCAGACTGATATTGCGAGGCTTCGAGAACCGGATTACGTCTCTTCCTCTAAAGCCTTATTTTTACCGTGAGCTTGGTATTGCTATGCGTTCTTATAACGAGTTATCTCCTGCGGCAAAAAATTTTACGGATTATGCCAGGGTACATATATCCTTTGATTCAAATTCATCGGACGACATCCGTTAAAGTGAAATCAATGAAAGGTCTGCTCCGTTCTTCCTATGATTTCATCCTGCAATTCTTTGCTTAAATTCCGGAAATGGTCACTGTATCCGGCGACCCTGACGATGAGATCCTTATATTCCTCCGGTCTTTCCTGGGCATTTATGAGAGTCTGCCTGTCAATGACATTAAACTGGATATGGTGTCCGTCCAGTTCAAAATAGGTACGGATAAGATTTGCCATCTGCTCCAGGCCCAGCTCTCCGGCCACAACGGAAGGGACAAACTTCTGATTCAATAAGGTTCCTCCCGTTCTGAGATGATCCATCTTGGAGGCCGATTTTACAACGGCGGTGGGGCCATACATATCTGCTCCCTTTTCCGGTGAAATTCCCTCGGAAACAGGCTTGTGTGCCAGGCGTCCGTTGGGGCCGGCAATCATCACCTCCCCAAAATAGACATGACAGGTGGTAGGCAGCATATTAATACCATAGGCTCCTCCCTTTACATTAGGCCTTCCCACAACACTGCTGCAATAGTAATCAAAGACCTCCCACATTATGGTATCCGCATAATCGTTATCATTGCCATACTTGGGTGTACGGTTACGGACCAGGTTTAGAATCCTTTCATGACCTGTAAAATTATCCTTTAGGGCCTGAAGAAGCTCTGCCATGTTAAATTTTTTCTCATCGTATACATTATATTTAATGGCAGCCAGGGAATCCGTAATGGTAGCAATTCCCACTCCCTGTATATAGCTGGTATTATATCTGGCACCACCGGCATTATAATCCTTACCTCTTGTTATACAATCGTTGGTAATAACAGACAGAAAGGGAACCGGCATATACTCTGCATAGATTTTTTCAATAATGTTATTTCCTCTTATCTTAATCTCCAAGAAATAGCTGATCTGTTTTTTATAAGCCTCCCACAGCTCCTCATAGGACTTGAAATCTTCTCCATTTCCTAATGGCAAGCCCACCTGTTTACCACTCATATGGTCATATCCGTCAAACAGGGTCAGCTCCAATATCTTCGGCAAATTAAAATATCCCGTTAATATGTATGCTTCATTTCCAATTGCTCCGTTTTCTACACAGCCGCTGGTCCCCCC
>CAMJWQ010000087.1 GCA_946409475.1 uncultured Lachnospiraceae bacterium | reverse complement strand
TAAGAACACCGACACCCCCTACCCAATCCAAAAACAAATTACCGTCAGGATCCTGAATAATGGCTCCCTCTGCTTTTTCCATCACGCAGGGGTATACGCACTTAATGGCCGACGGCACCGCAGCTTCCCTTCTGTTTATCATTTCCCTGGCCTTCGGACCGGGTACTGACTCTGTAATAATCTTTGGCAATTCGTCTTTTAACATGGTAAATCCTCCTTATTTACAGCATCGGCTGTTGTATCATTAAATTTTTTTCCTTTATCTTTATATTTCTGCATCGTCTCCCCGTTGATTCCCAAAGGCACCTTTACATCCTTCGGCAGAAGACTTTTGTATTTTCTTCCTCCCAGCCTTTCCTTCCATTCATTTTTTGCTACTATAAGAATTTCAGGATTCAAAATGACATCAATTCCGGATATGGCTAAGAGTTTTGCCGCATGTATCATGGTTTTGTGACCGATACTGCCGCCCACACAGGAGGCAACCTTCCAGTTGTGCCAGCTCCCGCCGGGAGCGGCGGTCATCCAGAAGGTGGCATAAGGAGCATGCCAGCTAAATTCCGACGTATCACAAAGGGCTGTTCCACTGGTTCCAAAATCCATAATATGCGTGTCCAGGCCCTTGGGCTTAATCCCCTGCCCCGCTTCCATCTGCATGGCCAACTCCTGTTCCTTATCTGTAAATGGAACTGCTCCTAATTCCAAGAAATTATCATATACCATCTTTGCCAATACTTTATTAGGAATTTTCTCATGTGTAGCCGTAATAAACTCCCTTTCCACCTTTGTTTCCGTTGCTAACGCACCGGCTTTTGCACACTTATCTATACGTGTCAGTATTTTTTTCATCAATTCGGAATTTGTAAATCTGCCTATGCACCATAGTGTTGTTTTATCAGGTACGACACTGGGAAATGCCGGACCGGTGTCGGAAAAAGTATAATTAATGGTATTCGCCCTGTCAGCAGCAGCCGGTTCATAATGTTCTCTTAGCAGCTCTATGGCATGCCCTGTCAGCATCGCGGCATCAAATGCCGACCTTCCCAGCCACGGTGAATTCCCATGGGCCGTTTCCCCCTTAAAATGATATTTTACGTTAAAGTAGGCACTGCAGGTATCATAATGGGCCTTATTATAATTCCAGGGATGCCAGTCCAGAAAACAATCTATGCCCTTATAGCAGCCTTCTCCCGCCATAAACGGTTTTCCGATACATAATTCCTCTGCCGGAGAGCCAAAGACCTTGATTGTTCCGGGCAGATTATTTTCCTCCAATGTATAGCGCAATGCTATGGCGCCTAATACCTCTGCCGTACCAAGAATGTTATGACCGCATCCGTGTCCGGGAGCGCCTTCCATTATCGGTTCCTTTTTTATGGAAAGAGGCCTCTGGGATAAACCCGGCAGACAGTCATATTCCGCATTAAAGCCTATTACAGGTTTTGTATTTCCGTAGGCAGCTATAAATGCCGTGGGCATTCCCGCAATATTTGATTCAACCTGAAAACCATATCTTTGCAAAACAGCAGTTAATATATGGGATGCTTCATATTCTTCTAATCCTAACTCCGGATGGTCGAATAAATAATCCGCTATTTCCATAAACTCATCCTTATGATTTTCAATCCATTTTATTACAGCCTCTTTATATTCATGCATTTCCTCACTCCTTATTTTGAATCCCGGAAACAAAACCGGCCAACTGCTTCCCCTCACCCTTTATCTATACAAAAAAAGCCAAAGCTGACATAGTAAATGTCCTCTTTGACTTTGCTTTTATGGAAAAGTTTTCCTGCGGAAAAGTATTCATTTATGGTTACCTGATTTATTATAATCTGCCTTAAAATATCTTACAATATATTAACAAACAATCTTTTTTGTACATTTGCATAACAATACGTTTTACTTATATTTTCATAGTGAGCTGTATCCTGTTTTTTGCTTCATCCACGCTTAATACCTTCACGTCTATTATGTCGCCCACGCTGACGGCTTCCAGGGGATGTTTAATGAACTTTTTATCCGTAATCTGTGAGATATGGACCAAACCGTCCTGGTGGACTCCGATATCCACAAAAGCACCAAAATCGATTACATTCCTGACGGTTCCCTTTAACAGCATACCTTCTTTTAGATCTTTCATTTCCAGAACATCTGTCCTTAAAATCGGTTTCGGCATTTCTTCTCTTGGATCTCTCCCCGGCTTTTCCAGTTCTTTTACAATATCCCGCAAGGTAATTTCTCCGATGGAAAGGCCGTCTGCCATTTTTTTATAATCCATGCTCTTCATGGTTATTCCCTCTAAACCGGAAAGAGTAAAATCCTTGTTGTCATAGCCTAAAAGCTTAAGGATTTCCATGGCTGCCTCATAGCTTTCCGGATGAACACTTGTTCCGTCCAGAAAATTATCTCCTCCGTAAATGCGCATAAAACCGGCGCATTGTTCAAATGCCTTCGGCCCGAGCTTAGGGACCTTTAATAATTCTTCTCTATTTTTAAATGCACCGTTTTCTTCACGGTAAGCGACAATATTTTTAGCTATGGTTTTCGTGATGCCGGCTATATATTCCAAAAGGGATGCAGAAGCCGTATTTAAATCAACTCCCACCTTATTCACACAATCCTCAACAACACCGGATAAAGCTTCTCCTAATTTTTTCTGGTTCATATCATGCTGATATTGTCCTACTCCGATAGATTTGGGATCTATTTTTACCAGCTCTGCCAAAGGATCCTGTAACCGTCTTGCAATGGAAACGGCACTTCTCTGTCCTACATCAAATTGAGGAAATTCTTCTGTGGCCAGCTTACTGGCAGAATAAACGGAAGCACCAGCCTCATTCACAATGACATATTCTGCTTTGCCTTTCATTTCCTTTAATAATTCCACAATAATTAATTCCGATTCCCGGGAAGCAGTACCATTTCCTAAAGATATTAAATCAACATGATATTGATCAATCAATTTCTTTAATGTCTGCTTAGCCTCTTCTACCTTGTTTTGCGGGGCCGTCGGATAAATAATTACTGTATCTAATACTTTTCCCGTCTTATCGACGGCGGCTAATTTGCATCCCGTCCGAAAAGCAGGATCCCAGCCAAGTACGGTTTTATTGACAATAGGCGGCTGCATCAGCAGCTGTTTTAAATTTTTACCAAAAACAGTGATTGCCCCGTCTTCCGCCTTTTCACTTAGTTCATTTCTGATTTCTCTTTCAATTGCCGGAGCAATTAATCTATGATAGCTATCTGCAATGGTTTCCCTAATTATCATTTCCGTATAGGGATTATCACCGATAATGACCTTATTTTCTAAATACTGTTGGATTTTTTCTTCGGGAGCTGTAATCTTTACCGTCAAAATTTTCTTTTCTTCGCCTCTGTTCAGTGCTAAAATACGATACCCTGCAATTTTTGAGAGCGGCTCCTCAAAATCATAATACATTTCAAAAACCGACTTTTCTTCCGCATCCTTTGCAACGGACTGAATCATGCCCTCACGAAAGGTAATGTTTCTGATATACATTCTATATTCCGCTTCATCTGCAATCATTTCCGCTATAATATCCTTAGCACCATTTACAGCCTCTTCTGCCGTAGGAACATCTTTTTCCGGATCGACATATGCTTCTGCCTCTTCTGAAATCGGATTCTTTACGTTTTGCAGATAGATGATTGACGCTAATCCTTCCAATCCCTTTTCTTTGGCAATGGTTGCCCTTGTTCTTCTTTTGGGTCTGTAAGGACGGTATAAATCATCGACGACCACTAAGGTTTCCGCTGCCAATATTTTATTCTTTAAGTCCTCTGTTAATTTCCCCTGCTCTTCAATAACGGAGAGTACCTGCTGCTTTTTTTCCTCCAGATTTCTCAAATACTGTAATCTTTCATATAAGTTTCTGAGAACCTCATCATTTAAGGAACCCGTAATTTCTTTTCTGTATCTGGATATAAAGGGTATGGTATTGCCCTCATCAATCAGTTTAACGGCAGCTTCCACCTGCCATTTATTAATGTTTAACTCTTGCGCTATTTTATTATTAATGTCCATGTAAAACTCCTTGCTGCCTGTTAGTAAACTTTATATTTAGATGATAGACAAACTTCCTTTACATTATAGTAGAAAAACTATGGTGATACAAGGAATAATTACATTCTCCATCCGAAATATTAACCAAATATTGTATTTCCCTGTTCGAAATGCTATAATGTAAACACTTAAAAAAATGAAAGGTGCTAATATGGATTCTTTTAATCAAAATGAAAATCAAAATCAAAATTTTCACCAGAACCCTGATACTAATCAACCCAATTATGAGAAGATGGATTCCACACCCTCAGGTATGGCTACGGCTGCTTTAGTAATCGGCATCCTATCCATTGTAACTCTTTGCTGCTCTCCTTTATCCGTTATATTAGGAGCTCTTGGTATCATTTTTTCCCTATTATCAAGAAAGGGAAAAGCAAGATTACAGGGAAATGCCATGTCTGGCCTTGTCATATCCGTAATTGGCATAATCTTAGGGATTCTGGTTACCATCGGCTATATCTTTTATACCATACGAATGATGGGAAGTGAAGATTTCCGGCAGTATTTGAATGAATATGAAGATATTTACGGTGAGGATTACTATAAATATAATTATGATAATTTTTATGATAATCTGTATGAAGATATAGAAAATTCACTATGATATCAAAAAATGGGCAATACGTTAATGAGAATCCAGTGCAATAACAAAATAGCAACTCCTATCCACAAATAGATATCCTTATATTTCATCCCTATGGATATCTTTCCTTTTGTACATCGTTCAACGGTATTGCTGAGCATATACCATGTATAAATCAATAAACCATAGACGACCAGGGGATGATACTTTATGGAAGCCGGTAAATTTCCATGCACAAGTTCTTTTACAGCTCTTGTTCCCCCGCAGCCCGGGCAGTAATATCCGGTAATATAATGAAACAGGCAGGGATAAGAAAATATTCCAATATTTATATGAAATACATGAAGTACGATCATTACGCTCACGGCAAGGATAGCGGAAATCAGCCCTATTTTATATAAGATACCGTCAATATTATGATTCATGATTATTTTCTCTGTTTCTATTTTTTTAATACTATTATATCAAAAACAAAATTGAAAGCAAATACCCGCTTCACTCGTGCTTGTTTTCCTTCCGGTAAGTTATCGCAAATCAGATCGTCATGCCAAATATTACGATGTATAAAGGAGGTAATTTCATGAATAATAAAAAATCTTCAGAAGAATTAAAGAAAATGACCCGGGAACAATTAACTGGTAATTACGGCACCGCAGCAGGTATGCTGTTATTTACCACTTTACTCAGTACGGTATTGGCTTTTCTGGTTGAATTTTTATTGGGTGATTATGTGGCTTACGACTTCCGGCTTAGTATCCCCGTTGTCTTATACTTTTTAATAAATTTTATTATCAGCTTATTATTATCGGTATTTACCCTGGGATTAAATTATTACTACCTTAATATCGCAAAGAGCCGGAACCGCTCCTTTCAGGATCTATTTTACGGTTTTAAGAGGCATCCGGATAAAATCATAATTTTAACCATTATACTCTCTTTACTTTATACCTTATGTACTCTGCCCGGAAGTCTGTTAATGGCCTTTGCCTACATAGGAAGAACCTGGATTCTGGTTTTGCTGGGGTTTGTCCTGCTGATAGCAGGTATTGTCATAAGTATAATCCTGATGCTCCGCTATGGGCTGGTATCTTATATCCTGATTGAAAATCCCGAAAAAAGCGTAATGCAGATTATGAAGGAGAGCAAGGATTTCATGACAGGTAACAAGGGACGGTTATTTTATCTTATGGTCAGCTTTTTCGGCTGGTACCTGCTCGCCTTCCTATCCTGCGGTATCGGAAGTCTCTGGGTTTCACCTTACATGTCGGTCACCTTTACAAACTTCTATTTGGATATAAAAGAAGCAAAGGTAAATCCTGCATTTACAGGCTACGGCAGTTATGAATTTTAAATTTAGCCATGTCCTAGGCATACGCTTAGTAAGCCGCAATAAATTTTTCCTGCTAAAAAAGAGACATATTTGAGAATACGCCTCTTTTAACAGTTCCGTCTTCAAACACCCGCCTGTGAAGGGTCTATAGGCTGATTATCCGGCGGAGTCGGACTTATATGGTAATAGTTACTCCATTTTTATTCTTCCAGCATAAAAGCATCATGTACCGCTCTCGTTGCCTTATCCACAAATTCTTCATTTATAAGTACCGTAACCCGGATTTCAGAGGTACTTATCATATGAATATTGACTCCGCAGTCAAACAATGCCTCAAACATTTTGGCTGCCACACCTGCATTTGACATCATGCCGGCTCCTACGACGGATACCTTGGCAACCTTCTTATTCACATCTATTTTTTGAGCCGTAATGGAATTTTTATTATCCTCCAACACCATGATAGCTTCATCTACCGCATCCTGAGCTACGGTAAAAGAGATGTCTTTCGTATTATCACGGCCTATGGATTGTAATATAATATCCACATTTATATTTTTTTTCGCTAATAAATTAAAAATTTTAAAGGCAATTCCCGGTTCATCCTTTAAACCGATTAACGAAATTCTGGCAGTATTTTTATCGGCAGCCACACCACTTACTAACATTTTTTCCACTTTTACATCCTCCTTAACAATAGTACCTTCTGCTGTATTCAGGCTTGAACGCACAACCAATTGTACGCCGTATTTTTTTGCCAGCTCTACGGAACGATTATGAAGTACTTTTGCTCCTAATGTGGCAAGCTCCAACATTTCGTCATAGGTGATTTCTTTCATCTTTCTCGCATTGGGAACGACTCTTGGATCTGCCGTATAGACTCCCTCCACATCCGTATAAATTTCACAGGCATCTGCGTTTAATGCCGCCGCCAGGGCTACGGCTGTGGTATCCGATCCCCCTCTTCCCAAGGTTGTATAATCATCAAACTTATTAATGCCCTGGAATCCCGTTATAATAACAATTTTTCTGGCCTCCAGTTCATTACGTATTCTTTCGGAATCTATCCTCTTTAATCTCGAATTCATGTAAGCCGATGTGGTATGCATTGCTACCTGAAATGCATTCAGAGATACGGCCGGAACTCCCAAAACGTCCATAGCCATGGCCATTAATGCAACGGATACCTGCTCACCTGTCGTTAACAGCATATCCATTTCTCTTTTGGGTGCATTGGGATTCATGTCTTTTGCTTTGGCTATTAATTCATCCGTACTTTTACCCATTGCCGATAATACCACAACAATATCGTGACCTTTGCTATAATCTTCAATGCAGCGCTTTGCAACATTAAAGATCCTTTCTTTATCGGCAACCGAAGAACCGCCGAATTTCTTAACTATTAACATAATCTCCTCCTAAGTTTAGTAAATTCTATGTCAATTTTATTACTGGCAAAAATGACAGTACAATTATGATTGCTGAAATAATAAATCCATTAGCTTCCAGCCCTCTTTGATAACATTTCCACTTATCAAAGCTTCCTTTTCATTATAATTCCATTTTTCTTTTCTGTTAACCGTACTGTCATACAGTAAATAAGGAACGGGAGCTGCCGTGTGTGTTCGTAAACGAATGGGAGTGGGATGATCCGGCAAAATAAGCAGACGGTAATCCATTCCTCTTTGAGAAAGCTCTTCCGTTACAATCTTTATCACTCTGCTGTCCAGATATTCAATTGCCTGTACCTTTTTCTCAATACTTCCCTGGTGCCCCATTTCGTCCGGAGCCTCCACATGGATATATGCAAAATCATAATCCTCTTCACTTAATGCCTTAACGGCCGCCATTGCTTTTCCTTCGTAATTGGTATGAAGGCCGCCATTAGCTCCCTTTACCGTAATATTTGTCATGCCTGTTCCCACTGCTATACCCTTTAACAAATCTACCGCCGAAATCATGACACCCTTTTTATGATACTTTTCTTCAAAAGGTTTTAATTTCGGCCTTGTTCCCGCGCCCCAGAACCATAAGGAGTTGGCCGGATGTAAACCCTGCTCCCTTCTTTTTCTGTTGATGGGATGATCGACCAGAATATCGTAGCTTTTCTTCATCATATCATAAAGTATGTGATCATCAGGCAAATAATCCCGTATCACTTTACCTAATATATCATGCGGAGGAGTTAATTCCAAAATTTCGCCCTTATCCCATATGAGCAGGTGCCGGTAACTGGTTCCTAAATAGAATTGATACACATCATTTTGCAGCTCCTTTTTTAAGGCATCCAGTAATATCGCCGCATCTTTTGTCTCTATTTCACCGGAGCTATGATCAATAATTTTTCTATCCCCGTACCTTTTTTCTTCTTCTGAAAGTGTAACGATATTGGCTCTCAGCGCAACATCCGTCACTCTCATGTCCACACCGATACTAAGCGCCTCTAATGGAGAACGCCCCGTATAATACAAAGACGGATTATATCCCATAACCGATAGGTTAGCCGTATCCGATCCCGGACTCATGCCCTTTGGAATCGTATGTACAAGCCCTATTTCGGATTTTTTGGATATTTTATCCATCGTTCCCGTATTTGCAAACTCCAAAGGTGTTTTATTGCCCAGTTCCCTAATCTCTTCATCAGCCATTCCGTCTCCAAGAATCACAACATATTTCATTTTATCACCTTATTCCTCTATACGAATCATATTAAGGATGCCCTTAAGGCTGTCTGCTTTTTCCCTGTACAGAGCTTCTGTCATAATCGGCGTTACAAATCCGAATTCCTCAGTCAATTCCGGTATTTCTATGATTTGGACGTTTTCAAACAAAAAAAGTACTTGATTGACCGTCGTTTCCTTATCCTTTTTTATTCTTACGAAAAATTTTCTCTTTGCGCCTGAAATATCGGCCAATTCCAGCTTCCTGCTGCTCCAGAAGGACATAATATTCCGGTTAAGATGTTTGGCAGCATCTACTACATCGGATACAACAGCACTGGCGGTAGGTAATTTCCCGGCGCCGCTGCCGTAAAACATGGCATCTCCCAATACATTGCCATGAACAAATATGGCATTGAATACATTATTCACGCTGTATAAGGGATGACTGTCTCCGATTAAGAAAGGAGCTACCATAGCATATACCTGGTCATCAATTTTCTTACTGCTTGCCAATAATTTTATGGATTTGCCGATTTTTTTCGCATACTTAATATCATTGGCTGTTATCTTCGTAATACCCTCCGTATAAATATCTTCATAATCCACCTGCATTCCATAGGCCAGTGAAGAGAGAATGGCAATTTTTCTGCAGGCATCGTAGCCCTCCACATCAGCTTCCGGATTTCTTTCCGCATAACCTCTATTTTGAGCGTCCTTTAGAACCTCACCGAATTCCAATCCCTCATTAGCCATTTTACTTAAAATATAATTCGTAGTACCATTTAATATCCCTGTAATTTCATCAATCTCATCGGCTGTTAAAGAAGAATTAAGCGGCCTGATAATAGGGATACCACCGCCGACACTTGCCTCAAATAAAAAGTTAATATTATTTTCTCTCGCTATCTTTAACAATTCCGCACCGTGCTTCGCCACTAATTCCTTATTGGAGGTGGCAACACTCTTGCCTGCCAATAAGGATTTTTTCACAAAGGTATAAGCCGGCTCTACGCCTCCCATTACCTCTACCACAATTTTGACATCATCATCCTTTAATATAACATCAAAATCATGCACAATCTTCTCCTGTATGGGATCATTAGGAAAATCCCGCAGATCCAGGACATACTTAATAGTAATCTCCTGTCCTGCCTTTTTATTAATACTCTCTTGGTTGGTCTTCAGCACTTCCACTACTCCGGAACCAACCGTTCCATAACCTAGTACACCTATGCTTATCATAATACAATCACTCCCTGGCTAATATATTTAAATAATGTACTCCATTTTGGTTCTCCATCTCTCCTATCATCCTGGACACGTCACCGGTAGTCGGCAATATATCGACACTGATTGTTAAGGTAGCCACTCCATTTACCGGAATACTTTGGTAAATCGTTAATATGTTTGCTCCGTAAGCCGCTATAATTTCTAACACATGCGAAAGCAGTCCGGGTTCATCATCCATTTGAAACATCACGGTTATGGTTCTTCCTCTTGCCGTATCCTTAAAGGGAAAAATATAATCCTTATATTTATAAAAGGAACTCCTGCTTATTCCCACATGGTCCGCTGCTTCCTGTACCGTTAATACCTTTTGTGACTCTAACAGTTTTTTAGCCTCCACAACCTTCAGTAAAACCTCCGGAACTGCTTTTTCTTTTACAACAAAATATTTATTGGATTCTTCCATGTACTTCACCCTCTTGTTTTTACAGGGAAAACAACTGTACTCCCCAGAAAGATATATTAGCATATTTGAAGCATTCCCGCAACCCATTTTTCTGAAATTTACGTTCTATATTTAAAACAATCCGATATGAAATGAGATTTTGTTCGCTGAACGTAGTCACTAAATGATTTATCCCACTTTGTATATCTTTCTTTTATTTGGCAAGGGAGAATTTCCTATAAGAAAAAAAGTACCCAACTATGTTAGACACTTTTCTTTCTTATAGAGTAATTTATTTTTATAATGCAGCCTCATTATTCTGATTTAAGCCAATTCAACCTGATCACATTCCAAAGAAAAATAAAAAATATTTTAAAAAAATAAAGCTTATCATACATAAAAAAAGAAGGATATTAATTAAAAAAAAGGCGTGTCTGTTTTTCGATTGGGTTATTTCCAACGAAAGATGGTTAATAAATTTACAATCATATGC
>CAMJWQ010000086.1 GCA_946409475.1 uncultured Lachnospiraceae bacterium | reverse complement strand
CGCCCTGGGAGGAAACAGAGAGGCAGCCCGTCTTGCAGGTATCAATGTGGAAAGGTTAACATTTTTTATTTATACCTTTGCCGGGTTTTCCGCAAGTATAGCGGCACTTATTATGGTTGGACGCACCAATGCATCCCAGCCCGGAGCAGGAAGCAGCTATCCCTTTGACTGCATGACAGCCGCATGCTTAGGCGGAATTAGTATTCAGGGTGGTGAAGGCAGGATAAGCGGGGTCGTAGTAGGTGTTATCATATTGGGAATTCTGGATAACGGTCTTGTACTAATGGGAGTGAATTCAAATTTTCAAAGTGTTGTCAAGGGACTGATTCTTTTAGTGGCGGTAGCTATTGACTGTTATCAGGGAAAAGTTAAGAGAATATAGCAGGAGGTGGCGTAAAAGTATGCGGACCAAAGGAATCCCTTTTTATGAATTTAAAGAGGGCGTTTATGAAATAGATGAATTTGACTGTGCGTCCATTTTTGTTATTGTTGGGGAGAAACGGGCTCTGGTTCTCGATACGGGTACCGGAATCGGGGATTTAAGGTGGGTAATTGAGAACCGGATAACGCATAAGCCCTATGATGTGGTGATTACCCATAATCACGGAGATCATATTGGCGGGGCCGGATTTTTTGATTCCGTCTGGATTCATGAAGCGGATGCGGATTGGTCAAAGCTTCCTGTTTCCCCCAGTCTTGCTTTCCGGCGTTCTTATGCTGAGCTGATAGCCAAAAGAGAAGGGAAGAACTATCAATACGATTTATACCGTGATATTGTGGAATGGCCGAAAGAGCCGGAAATCAAAATTATGTCGGACGGCCAGTCTTTTGATCTTGGAGGAAGAAACGTAACGGTTTATCATTGCCCCGGTCATACTGCAGGACAATGTACAGTTATTGATGATAAATCAAGGATATTGTTTATAGCAGATGCCTGCAATCAGAATCTTCTGCTGGATACGGAAATTGGGGATACGGCATTAGATACGGCCCGGATCGCTGAAAAATCACTTTTAAGGATAAGCGGGATGAAAAATTTGTATGATGAAATCTACAATTCTCACCATGATTTCAGGGGATTTGGTTCTCCCCTGGGTAAAGAGGTATTACCGAATGCAATAAAGTGCCTGCGGACTATTTGTGATGGAACTGCCGAATATATAGAGGTAGAGGATGCTTTGTCTGCCGGCCATGAAATGAAAAGAGCGGCGGTATATGATAATGTTCAGATATCCTGTATGGGAGGAAATTTTTAAAGGGATTTTATCTCGCGGCTTAGATTGAAGCATGAAGTCTTAGGTGCAGGAGTCTAAAGTAAACTTAGACTCCTGCACCCTTACTGCGTGACTGCATTCGGCGCGCAAAATGTCGAAGATACTTATTTATTAATCCTTTCGAATACGGGGATGCAATCAATAGGTGCATCGCACCTCAAGGTTTGACCGCCCTCATATTCTTTTTCATTATTAATATCCTTCCATAGACCGGCCGGCAGATATACCCTTCTGAAAAATTTATCGGCCTTCAACACCGGTGCAACCAGATAGTCCGGTCCGAACATGAACTGATCATTGAGTTCCCAGCATTTTTCATCCTGCGGGAATTCATAAAACATTGTCCTCATCAATGGCGCTCCTGTTTCATGAGCTTCTTTCATAAGACTTAAGATATACGGTTTCAGGGCAAGGCGAAGCTTAAGATATTTTTTCATGATCCGAAAGGCTTCGTCCCCATAGCTCCATAGCTCATTTGGCCGGCCTGTATATAGGTATCCGCCGCCATAGTCTTGATCGGAGAGGGGAGGTATATCATGAGGATCTCTGTCACCATGCATTCTTAATACCGGGCTGAAGACAGCAAACTGAAACCACCGGATCAAAAGCTGGATAAAAGCCGGGTCGTTAACATCTCCTCCCATAAATCCGCCGATATCCGTAGTCCACCAGGGGATTCCGGCTAATCCGATGTTCAGGCCTCCCATCAGCTGATCGCGAAAGGATGCAAAGGTACTGGGAACATCACCGGACCATACAAGGGCAGCATATTTCTGGCTTCCTGCCCAGGCACTACGCACAAGGTTTACGATCTGGCCGGACTGCCCTTTTGCATCCAAGCCATCGTAGAAGGCCTTTGTATACATTAGCGGGTAGATATTGCTTACTTTTAGGGCAGGCCCCAAATAATAACGGTAATTGTCAAAATCATATTCGGCAAAATCAGGCTCGGCGTTATCCAGCCAAAACAGATCAATTCCGTATTGAAAATAATTTTGCCTGCATTTTTCCCATACAAAGGTTCTTGCTTCCGGATTCATGGCATCAAAGGAGACACAGTCACCGTTAAAATCATAGGTTTGTATGGTGCCTCTTTCCGTACGAATCAGTAAGCCCCTGTCAAACATTTCGCCGAAATGTTTACTTTTACGATCCACGGAAGGCCAGACGGAAACCATGACCCGTATGCCCATGGAATGCAGCTCCTCTACCATAGCTTTAGGATCCGGCCAGTATTCCGGGTCAAAGCACCAATCTCCCTGTCTCGTCCAATGAAAGAAATCGATGACAATAACATCCAACGGTATGCCGAGCCTTTTATATTCTCCGGCTACTCCAAGAACTTCCTCCTGCGTACGATAACGCAGTTTACATTGCCAAAGGCCCAGGACGTTTTCCGGCATCATAGGGGCCCGGCCGGTTACAGCCGTATAATTTGTGATGATCTGAGCAGGTGAATCATCGGCTGTAATCCAGTAATCCATCTGATCCGTTGCTTTGGCATGCCATTCCGTATAATTTTGGCCGAAGGCTGCCCTTCCGACAGCCGGATTATTCCACAGGAAGCCATATCCAAGGCTTGAAAGGGCAAAGGGAACGGATACCTGGGAATTTCTCTGGGCTAATTCCAGAATACATCCTTTCTGATTCATATAAGCATGCTGATATTGTCCCATACCGAAAATTTTTTCTTTATCATTGCTCTCAAACCGGACGGTCAGACGGTAATCACCTCCTGTTATGGGTTTAAATTCGCGGGCCACAACCTTTAGGCAGCGGCTTTCCATACTTTCCGTCCCGCCATAATTCCGGTAATACTCCCGGAGGATTCTTTTCTTTTTTTTATAAAAGGTGATAACGCCGGCAGCATTCACACAAGCGCTGATCATTCCGTTATGTATAAATGCTTTATCCTTATCAATTACTATCTTTGGACTTTCGGCTTCGTCTGCAGCAGGAATCAGTGCCCAGTTGTTATCACTAAAACCGGGATATAGGGTAGAGCGTACACGTAAAGCATTTTTACCCCATGGTTCGATTCGAAGAATTTCGTTTTGACGTTTACCGGTCAAAGCTTGATCCTCTTTCAAAAAATACATAATTGCACCCCTTTTCATTTTGCCTTATACTAGTATTATAATGACGGAATCAATCGTATTCTTTAAGAATTTTGATAAATAGTAACACGATTTTGATATGTTTAAGGGGAGTTGAAATTTATGAAACACGAATTATTGAAAGAGAATGTTCCCCACGGGGATATCATGTTTCCCCTGGAGGTCCACATGTTTCATACGGATATCCGGTTAAAGGAAAGAATTAATTGTCACTGGCATGACGAGCTGGAGCTGCTTGTCGTGACGGAGGGGGGAGCAGATTTTCATATTGATGCCAGAAGCTACCGGGTATATGCAGGGGAAGTGCTGTTTGTCAATTCTAACTATCTGCATTCGGCTGCTGCCGTTGAAAATATGCCTTGCAGCTTTTTTGCCGTTGTATTCAGTCCTGATTTACTTATCAGTCATATGAATGACAGTATACAACAAAAATACCTGGATCCTGTCCTTAAGGGGGAAATATCTTTTTCGGAGCATATAAAACCCCGGGCAGAATGGGAAAAAAGGATTCTTGTCATTCTGTCTGAGATAAAAGACGCATATCTGGGCAAAGACAATGTTTATGAACTTTATATTAAGTTTAAGCTCTACGAAATATGGTATTTATTATACTCGAATTCAAATAGCGGTAATAAAAATATCAGCAATAACGATTACCGGATAACCAGAATCAAATCTATATTAGAGTACATTAATGAGAGCTATAACAGGGAAATTAAGCTTAGTGAGCTTTCAGGCACCTTTCATATGAGCCAGGCATATTTTTGCAGATTTTTTAAATCCATGGTTAAAATGTCCGTTGTCAATTATATTAATTCCTACCGTATCAATGAAGGTGTCACCTTACTCAAAAATACGGATAAGGAGATAGGTGAAATCGCATGCATGGTAGGATTTAACAATATCAGCTATTTTAATAAAATATTCCGTAAATATATGCATTGCTCACCTGGTGAATGGCGGCATCGCAACATGCAATCATTCTGAAGATTGAAAATCATCGCCGCTTTTTATTTTAACAAAGGAATGCTGTCATGTGAGGGAGCAAGTCAAGTATTTTCATAAGGTTCAAATACCTTTATAAATAGAAAGGACTTACAGTAAGCAACAAAAGCAAAGCCAAATAAAAGCATGAAAACTCTTACTGTCGGTAAGAAAATACAAAGGCATAAAACAAAGGAATCAATGAGAAGTAATCCGCCTGTTATTTTTAAGTTAGTAATGGATATGTAAAATGCGTTTTTTAAAGTCCGTATCGTTGAATTTGTGAAACGCCCAAGTAAGGGGAAGGTATAGAGGAACGTTAAAAAGAAGGCGATACAGGCCGCTATGATGATTCCAAAGATAAGCATTGCTATGATACTGTCCATAAAAAACCAAAAAGCAGCATTGAACAGCAATATACAGCCTGCTAAAAACAAAAGAAGGAAGGCCGACGTTCCGGATTTTAGATTTTTCTTGAATTCACTTATATAGGTACGGACCAGATAACCGCTTTCTCCCCGTGCTTCCCTGATTACTACAAAGTAAAGGGAAGAAAGTGCCGAACCTATTGTAATGACAGGGAGGCATGTAAGCAGGAACACTATATTTAAAGCAGCAAAACTCCAAAAAGTATGTAAATAATCTATGATCGTATTTGTGGTATTGGAATTTGACAAGGCTTTCATATCTTACTTCCCTTCGTATCAATAAAATCCCTTCCTAATATCTTATGATAGAAGAATAAAAAAGACTACAGATAAAAAGAACACTAATATACATGAAAAAATAGAGATTCCTATATACAAAATCATGGAATATCTAATTTTGTATGGAAAAAAGTCATGATTAAATGGTATTTATTAGCAAATTCCAATGATAATATTAAGGTTAAAGGATGAACAGCCGTACCAAAGGAGGTAACCACAAATGAAAAATGCAAATACTGTTGTTCCATCTTATAAAAGGAAAAATGAGTGGAGAGCCTATACATATTTTTTCTGGATAGTCCCCTTTTTAATATTGTCTTTTCTGTTTTCCTATTTTCCTCTGCACGGCTGGATTTATTCATTTTTTGATTATAAACCGCCCAGGAGCTTGTCCCAATGTGAATTTGTGGGTCTTCAATGGTTTACAATGCTCTTTACGAATAAGACTCAGCTTTCTCAGCTTTTTCAGGTGATGAAAAATACATTTGCCATGAGCCTTTTAAATATTGCGGCATCCTTTATTCCCGTAGTATTTGCCATATTTTTAAATGAAATAAAGTGTAAGTGGTATAGAGCCTTCGTGCAGACATTTACTACCATGCCTAACTTTATAAGCTGGGTCCTTGTTTATTCTGTCGCATTCAGTTTATTTTCTTCCGGTGGCATGGTCAACAGTATATTACAGCAGCTGGGAATAATAGCAGAACCTCTTAAATTTTTAGATAGCGATTCACATACATATATATGGATGCTGATGTGGAATGTTTGGAAAACCTTAGGATGGGGAGCTATCGTTTATCTGGCATCCATAGCCGGTATTGACCAGGAACAATATGAAGCTGCCAGTATTGACGGTGCGAATCGATTTCAGATTATGCGTAATATCACCTTGCCTGCGCTCATGCCGACTTTTTTTATTATGCTGATGCTGAGTATTGCTAACTTTCTGAATAATGGACTGGATCAGTATTATGTATTCCAAAATGCCTTTAATAAAGAGCACATTCAGGTATTGGATTTATATGTGTATAATATCGGCATGACGGGAAGCAGTTATTCCCTGGCTACTGCCATTAGTATGCTGAAAAGTATTGTCAGTGTGGTGCTGCTTACCATTGTTAACGTTGTATCCAAACGGGTTCGTGGCGAGACCATTATATAGGAAGGCGGAAGCGATGAAAGAGTTCAGATTAAAAAAAAGGGAAAAAAATAACAGCAGTGATACGGCCTTCCATATAATCAATATTCTTTTGTTTGGAATTTTTACTATAATCTGTATTTATCCGTTTTATTATCTGATCATTAATACCATAAGTGCAAATGATCTAAGTGCAGGAGGAGAGATTAATTTAATTCCGCAGGGAATTCATTTTGAAAATTATATAAATCTTTTGCAAATAAAAGGACTGGGAACAGCAGCGCTGGTATCTTTTGGAAAGATGATTATCGGTACGACACTAACGGTAATTGCTTCTGCATTTTTAGGATTTATGTTTACGCAGGAGAGGATGTGGAAAAGAAGGTTCTGGTATCGTTTCGTTGTCATTACCATGTATTTTAATGCAGGAATCATTCCTTTATTTATTACAATGAAAAATCTGCACCTGACCAATAATTTTCTGGTATATGTAATACCTACAATTGTACAGCCTTTTAATATTATTCTGGTAAAAGCCTATGTGGATTCCTTACCGAAGGCATTACAGGAAGCCGCAGAAATGGACGGTGCCGGTATTTTTAAGATTTTTTGTAAAATTATTTTACCTACCTGTACGCCTATACTGGCAACTGTTGCTATATTCTCTGCGGTAAATCAATGGAACAGCTATCAGGATACCTTGCTTTACATAACCGATCAAAAGCTTTATTCTCTTCAATATTTACTTTACACTTATATCAATCAGGCAAATTCGCTTGCCGCTATGATAAAGAACAGCTCAGGCGGAGCCATTAGTGCAGCAGTTTTAGCGACGAAGCAGACAGGAACGTCAATTCGTATGACGGTGTCAGTTATAGTAGTATTACCTATCTTATGTATTTATCCGATGTTCCAAAGATACTTTGTAAAAGGGATTATGATCGGATCAGTAAAAGGTTAATAAGCGTTTTCTGCTATTAACAATATAACCAATTGGGGGAAAGGATATGAAGAAAAGAATAATAAGTGTACTGTTAAGTACCGCACTGGTTTTGACCGCTTTAACGGGATGCGGCGGTACGGAACAGAGTGCGGCAGATGCAGCGGAAGAAACAGAAGCCGCAGCAGAAGGAACAGAGGGGGCCGGTAATAGTAAGTACGAAGAATTTATTACAGTGGATGTATTTGATGAGCTGGCAAATTATCAGGGAATCCAAAGCGGTTGGTTTGCCAAAATAGTCAAAGATAAGTTTAATATGGAGCTTAATATCATAGCCAGGAATGTAGCAGGAGGAGGAGAGACTCTTTACCAGACCAGAGCTGCGGCAGGTGATTTGGGAGAGCTGCTTGTATTGGATAATTCCAATGGTAAATTGGATGAGCTGATTACGGCAGGACTTGTTATGGACTGTACGGAGCTTATGAAGGATAAAGATATTATGGAAAACTACAGCGCAGCAATAGAGGCTATGAATGGAGGCCTTTGTGAAGAGGGCATTTGGGGTTTCCCTAATTCCATTTCCTCTGAACCGGCTACGGAACCAAGTGAAGGATTGGAACCGACCTTTGGGCCCTATGTCCGATGGGATTATTATGCAGAGCTTGGATATCCTGAAATGGCTACTCTGGATGATTTTCTGGATGTATTGGAAGGTATGCAGAAGCTTGCCAGAGAAAAAGAAGGCAAGGATGACATATATGCCATTTCTTTATTTAAAGACTGGGATGACAATATGATGAACAATGCAAAACAATTCTGCTGTTTCTATGGATATGACGAAATCGGTTTTGTCTTAGCAAAAGCAGATGGTTCGGAATATGCCGATATTATAGACTCCGATTCCGTTTATATAGAAATATTAGAATTTTTATATGAAGCAAATCAAAGAGGATTGGTTGATCCTGATTCTACAACTCAAAATTATGATACCTTAACAGATAAGTATAAAACTGGAGAAGTCCTTTATTGTCCTTGGCCCTGGCTGGCACAAAATCAATTTAACACACAGGAAAATAAGGCTGCCGGAAAAGGTTATATGCTGGCGACCATTGATGATATGCAGATCTTCTCTTATGGAAACTGTCCGGAGGGAAATTCGCAAAGAATCATTGCAATTGGCAGCAATGCCAAAGATCCTGAGAGACTGGCAGATTTTATTGATTGGTTATATTCAACGGAAGGAATGGAATTAAACGGCCAGTCAAATGGGGCGCAGGGTATTGAAGGCTTGACCTGGGAAATCGGTGAAGATGGAAAAGCCGTATTAACAGAGTTTGGTAAAGCGGCACTTCCATCCAATGAGGTTGACGTACCGGAAGAATACGGCGGCGGCAATTGGGAGGATGGAGTTTCCGCATTAAACTTTAAGCCGGTAAATCTGGGAGATATTGATCCTAAGATTGGAGAACCCTATGATTGGCAGCTATGGGAAACGACAATCGCGGATAGCGCTACGCCGCTGAACGAGGATTGGAGTGCACAGACAGGTGCCGCTACGACAATGGAATATTTAGACGAAAATAATCTCATAATCGTAGCACCGGGCTCCAGCTATGCAATACCGGAAGAAAGCTCCAATATTGCAACGATACGCGGACAATGCAAGGCAACCATTGTTGAAAATTCCTGGAAGATGATTTTTGCCAGGGATAACAGTGAATTTTCTTCATTACTGGGAACCATGCAGACAACAGCAAATGGTCTTGGATATAAAGATGTCCTTGCCGTAGATTTGCAAAATGCAAAGGACCAGGATGCTGCAAGGAAGGCATCGGCTGCGGCTTATCCGGCAGAGGAATAAATCTGATGATTATGGCTGCTTTATATGAAGAGGCAAATAGCTTGCGGAAATTGTCATTGAGTGACTGCATTCGCCGTATAAAGCAGCCAAGTGTTTTCCAGTATGCTGTCTGCCTGGTACCAGCACGAATCATGTGGCGTATTATCATATTTACCAGGCAGCCAGTACACTAAGCTGAAACAGACTTATCCGCTTTGTTTTTAGGAGGAATGATCGGATGGAAGATAGAAATAAAATCTCAAAAATATTATATGGCGGCGATTACAATCCGGAACAATGGCCGGAAGAAATATGGATGGAGGATATGCGGCTTTTAAAGCAGGCAGGTATCGATACTCTTACTTTAAATGTATTCAATTGGGCTGCATTACAGCCCGGGGAGGAAGAATACGATTTCGAAGAATTGGATAAGATTATGAATTTGGTAAAAAAGCATGGCTTCTTTGTTTGTCTGGCCACCTCGACAGGAGCACATCCGGCCTGGATGGCAAAAAAATATCCGGATATTTTAAGAGTCGGGTTTAACGGGAGGAAAAGAAAATTCGGAGGACGGCATAATTCCTGTCCTAACAGTCCTGCATATCAAAAATATTCTGTGGAATTGGCAAAACGCCTGGCAAAAAGATACCAGAACTACGACAATATTGCCGCCTGGCATATTTCCAATGAATACGGGGGTGAATGCTATTGCGAAAATTGTGAGAGAAGATTTCGCATATGGCTGAAAGAAAAATATCATACCATCGAAGAGTTGAACCGGGTATGGAATACCAGATTTTGGGGGCACACCTTTTATGAATGGGATGAAATTGTGCTGCCAAATCTATTAAGTGAGCATTTTGAAGCTGACAGAACCCAGTTTCAAGGAATTTCATTAGATTACAGACGCTTTAATTCCGATAGCATGTTACATAATTTTATAAGCGAATATCAGGCTGTTAAGGAATTTACACCTGATATTCCGATTACAACGAATCTGATGGGATGTTATAAGCCCTTGGATTATAAAAAATGGGCTGAATATATGGATTTTATATCATGGGATAATTATCCTGCCAATGAGGACAGTCCGGCCCAGGTGGCATTTCATCATGACTTGATGAGAGGGATAAAGAAAGGCAGCCCCTTTGTATTAATGGAGCAGACTCCAAGCGTGAGTAACTGGCTTGCCTGTAATGCACTAAAACGACCGGGAGTTATGCGGCTTTTAAGCTATCAGGCTGTTGCTCACGGAGCTGATGCCGTTATGTTTTTCCAGATGCGAAGATCTATTGGGGCTTGTGAAAAGCTTCATGGAGCAGTGATCGATCACGTTGGAAACGAGAATACCCGTGTTTATAAGGAAGTCGCAGAGCTTGGAAGGGAATTGAAGGAGCTGGGGGATATGACGCTTGGGGGAAGGACAAAAGCGGATGCTGCCATTTATTTTGACTGGGATAATTGGTGGGCAATCGAGTACTCTGCGGGACCAAGCCGTGAGTTAAAATACGGGGATGAAATTCTTTTATACTATGAAGCGTTATATACACAAAATATAGCGGTGGATATCATAGGACCGGAAGATGATTTAACAGGATATAAATTGGTAGTTGCTCCGATTTTATATATGACGAAAGGGGATTATGATCAAAAAATACGAGATTTCGTAAGGATGGGAGGTACATTTGTCACTACCTATTTCAGTGGATTGGTGAATGAACACGATCTGATTATTACAGGAGGATATCCGGGAAAACTGAGAGATATCTTAGGCATATGGGTAGAGGAATCGGATGCACTGCCGGGTGATATGGAAAATGAGTTTACATACAAAGGAAATGCT
>CAMJWQ010000085.1 GCA_946409475.1 uncultured Lachnospiraceae bacterium | reverse complement strand
ATATTTACGACACGCTGAGCGGACTTGGCAACCTGTAAATCATGGGTAATCATAACAATGGTATTTCCCATATCGTTTAATTTCTGAAACAGCTTTAGTACATCCTTACCGCTTTTCGTATCCAAAGCTCCCGTAGGTTCGTCAGCCAGCAAAATAGCGGGCTCACCGACTAAAGCCCTGGCGATGGAAACTCTTTGCTTCTGCCCTCCTGACAATTCTGAAGGTCTGTGCTTTAACCTTTCTGCCAGTCCTAATAATTCAATGGTATCCATACATTTGGCCTCTGCATCCTTATAGCTTATTCCCCTCATTAATAACGGCATAATAATATTTTGCACCACCGTATATGTAGGAATAAGCTGGTAATTTTGAAAAATAAATCCTATTTCCTTATTTCGTATATCCGTAAGAGTTTTTTCCTTCATGTCATGAATTGCTAATCCATCCAGATAATATACTCCCGAATCCGCTACATCCATGCAGCCGATAATATTCATCAATGTGGTTTTTCCGGAACCGGATGGACCTAATATGGCAACATACTCCCCTTTATCCACAGTAAAGCTCACATCTTTTAATACAGAAACCCTATTGCTTCCCAACTGATAACTTTTATTAATCTCTTCCATTCTAATCATATTGTTACCCCACAATCCAGATTTTTAATATGGTTTCGGTATCGCCGTCTTTTTCCATTAACATTTTAATGGTATCACCTGCTGCCAGCCTTGAAAAAGTTGTTACTGTTTCCAACTTGGTTACGACCTCCGTTCCTACGGGAATCATCATGGTTTTCACTTCATCCGTAAGCTTATACATAACCCGGTCTTCCATGTTCTGTTCCCTGTCGGAAGTATTTTCATCCTCCGAGCCTTCTTCCGATCCCGTACCTCCACTTTCTGAACGGTTCTCCCAATTTTCCTGTGCGGGCATCCGGGCCTGATCACTGCCTTCGCTATCTTCCGATTGCTCCCATGTACCCCCATTCATTGCAGGTCCCGCCGCCCTGTCATTCGACTCATTGCCTGCTGACTGGCCTATATCGGAAGCTGCTTCATCATCTGCCGGCTGACCTATATCGGAAGCTTCCTCATCACCTGCCGGCCGGCCCATATCAGAGGCTGCTTCATTTCCTGCCGGCTGACTTGTATCAGAGGCTGCTTCATTTCCTGTCGGCCGTCCCATGGCCGAAGAATTTTCACTTGTACTCTCCGCCTCATTTGTTGACTGTTCCGTTTCATTGGTACCGTTACTTTTCTCATCTGTTCCGCCCATATTTTGCATATCCTCCATGGACACTTCCTCTGCAACGGTAAAGGTGATTTCATTACCCGCTATTTCCGATATCTGACCAAAAACATAGCTTTGGTTATCTGTTAAGACAATTTCTTCCGTATCCGATTCGGTTTTACCACAACCGCTTAAAAGCACGAATCCAAATAGTAATATCAGTATTTTACATTTTTTCACAGGAATCCCCCTCCCTTTATTCTTGATTCAGTGCCACTACAGGTATCAGTCTTGATGCCTTAAAGGCAGGATAAAAGCCAAATACGGTTCCCGTTATAATACCGAACAAAAGGGATATGACAGCTCCTTCAAGGGATAATTCCACCCTGACCTGAAAAGATTCTATAATCGGGGTGATGCCTAAAGATAACACCACACCCAGAATTCCTCCGATAAAACTAATTGCACTGGCCTCAAATAAAAATTCCAGTAAAATATCCTTCTGCTTACAGCCAATGGCTTTTAAAATGCCTATTTCATTTGTTCTTTCTTTTACGGAAACAAATAATACATTCATAATTCCAATTCCGCCGACAATAAAAACAATAACTGCCATAGCTATGAGCAGCATCGTTAAGGTATCATTGGAAGCAGAAGCCGCTTCCATTTTACTGCCTGCATCTGTCAAAGTGAATTCCGTATTGGGATAGCTCTCCGCCAAAACCGTTTCAACATTTTCTTTCACCGTATCTACCTGCATCACATCTTCCGCTATCACGGTTATGGTAGGACTGGCCTGATTACCCACAATATATTTAATACCTGTTTCATATGGTATAAAGATTGCCTCATCAGGACTGATACCGGAGGAAACGGAACCCATCTCTTCTAGGATACCGTTAACTACATAAGGTCTGTCGTCTATATAAATAGTGCTGTCATAGGCATCATAAGCACTTCCGAATATTTCCTTGGCTACCGACGCTCCAAGTATACATACTTTAGCCTTAGATTCATCATTATCATCCGTTATGAAATCACCCATAGCCAGGGTTAAGTTGCTCATGGCGGCATAATTACTTTTTACTCCGGCAACGGTGTAGGTAGTCTCTTCCTCTAAGTCACCGCCATCTACCGCAGATTTGCTTGAAAAAGAAATGGTAGCTTCCGTAATTCCCGGAACAAACACCTCTATGTCCTCAACATCTGATGAAGATAAGGTTACTTTTTCCTGATTGATTCTGGAATCGAACCCTGATCCTCCTCCTATGGCAAAGCCGCCAAATCCTCCTCCCATGGAGCCAAAATCAAGCATGCCTGCAGAACCGGAATTCTGACCGGCCGGTATGCTGACTTCCACAGAAACATTTGGCATGCCGCCTCCCATAGAACCACTTGGCATACCGCCTCCCGTGGAGCCGCTTGGCATGCCGCCTCCCATGGAACCGCCCGGCATACCACCTCCCATAGAGCCGCCGGAAAAGCCTCCTTCTTCCGAACCTTCACCACCGGAGGACCCTCCGTTTTGTTCAAAGGATATGTCAATGGCTCCAGCATTTAAGTTTTTAAACTGCTCCGCTACTTCTAACTGTCCGCCTCTGCCAATGGCAATAACCATCATAATGGTAGCTGCTCCCACAACGATTCCTATGGAGGTTAATATGACCTTGAATTTATTCTGGGATACATTTATCCAGACTAAGCGCAATAATTCCTTCAGTCTCATTCGTTATTCACCTTGCTTTCAATCAATACAATATCGCCTTCTTCCAGTCCGTCTTGAATTTCCACATTCGTTCCGTCTGAAAATCCCGTGGTTACTTCCTTTGTCGTAACAGTTCCGTCTTCCTCTTTCTTTTTCACATAGGATTTTGTTCCTTCTGTTGTAATAGCCTTATTGGAGACATAAAGAACATCCTTCACTTCCTTGGTAATGAAGGTAACATCACCGGTCATTCCGTCATACAGGTCCGTTATATCCCCCGTTACCGTTACGGTAACCGGATAGCTGACTGTCGAGGTCTGTTGATCTGTCACACTGCTTGCGATACCCGAAACCGTTCCGTTATATAATGCATCAGGGTAAGCAGAGAAAACGATGTTTACCGTATCTCCCACCGTAACTATGGAAATATCCTCTTCCGATACATCTACGGTAACGGATACCTCTTCCGGGTCTATAAAAGAAGCAATAGCCGTTGAAGAACTAAGGGAGCTTCCGCTCTCATAACCAAGCTCCATAATAGTACCTTCGTATTCGGAGTATATGCCCCCTTCTCCTACAAAAGCTTCAAAAGCATCTAATTTTTCCTGTGCCTCCTCTAAGTCCTCTTTCGCGTCATCAACACTGTCATTGGCCTCGGAAACTGCCAGATCATAAACCTCCTGAGCTGTTTCGGCAGCCAGTTGTTTTGCCTGGTAATCCTGGAGAGCTTCTACACTTTCCGTATCTAAAGCTGTTTTAGCCTCATTCGATCCTGTTGTTAAGCTGCTGATACTGCTTTCTGCCTCCTGTAAAGTATCTTCCAATGCTTCCCACTGGGAAAATATATCATCTGCTTTTTTCTTTGCCGTATTGACGGCGGTTTCATAATTCAAATAGGTTACAATATCACTTTCTTTACTTACGGAATTTAATAATGAAAGGGTGTTATTATAGTCCGCAACGGCAGCATCGTATTCCGATTTTATTTGGGTAATTTGATCCTCTAAAGAAGCAATTTTTTGATAAGCCGCCGTCAGGCTGCTTTGCGTAGTTGTCACTGCTGTTTGCAGTTCTTCTATTTTTCTGTCATATTCCGTTTGGGCCGTATTCCACTCATTCATGCTGGATTCATAGGTATGCTTCGCTTCCAGTAAGGACGAATCCTTTTCTAAGGCTGCTTCTGTTAAAGCAGCCTGGGCCGAATCTTTACTTTGGGTAAGCTCCTCCCTGACAGTGTTGATACTATCCTCCGTTAAGGTATACAGTAAATCTCCGACAGCCGCAACCTGACCTACGGACATATTAACACTGTCTATTACTAAGGATGCCGTTGATGAGCTGCTGCCGGAGCCTGAAGATGAGGTATTCCCCGTATTGCCTGTGCCCGCACCGACTCCGCCGGTACTGCCCGAACTGCTCGTATCAGAGCCGGTACTGCCGGAAGAGGTAGTGCTTGACGTACTCAAATCAAGGTCATAGCTTTGTTCCAACGTCCCTACGGTGATAGAGCCTGTTTCCGTTACTCCCGCGGTCAAATTTCCCCTGGTCACCGTTGTTTCTTTGGAAACCGTATTGCTGTCACCTCCTGAATTTTCTGCATTGGCTCCAAAGGACAAATACAATGCCGTACCGCAAATACATACCAGTATGAATATGCCGGCTGCCAGAATTTTCTTCTTATTTTTTAAAAATAATTCCTTACTTAATACTTTCATTATTGGTTTTCCTCCTCTACATTTACTTGTGAATCTTCCGTGATATTTTCAGAGTTCTTTGTCTCCGTATCCTGTTCTTCCGTCACCTCCGGCAGCGTAAATACCACTTGGGCACTTAAACCGCTTGTTAAACCCGAGACATCACCCTGAATCGCAACAACTGCCTCATAGGCTACGGAGGACCGGCTTGCGGAGGAAGAGGTAGGTGTAATCCGGGTTACCAAACCGTCATAATTTCCATAAGGGGACACCATAACACTGCAGCTGTCTCCCACTGCTACTGATGAAATATTTGATTGATCAACAGATATGCTGACAGTTAAGGTTTCCGTATCATAATAAGCCAATAAATAACTGCCGGTCATAAGCGTTCCTTCAGCCTCCGCATTAATAGCCGCAATGATTCCTTGGTTTTGGGTGTAATAACATCCGTCTCCTAATATACTCTCAAATTCATCCGTATGATTTTGTGCTTCTGTTTGCGCATCTGCTAATTCCTGCATTTCCAGTTCTAATTTTTGAAGAGTGTTTTCATAGGCTGTTTTTGCGTTTTGACAGGTCTGCATGGTAGTTTCATAAGTCTCTAAGGCCTCCGCGCTCTTTTCTTCATAGGCCAGCCTGGCATCCTCTAATTTTGCCGTTAAAGAATCATAACTGTTATCCAGCTCCGTTATTTTACTCTTCGCCTCAGCCACATCTTCTTCATAACCCTTTACTGCCTCTTCATAACTTGTCTTTGCAGTCTTTACTGCTGTCTCTAAGGCTGTGATTTCTGATTGAAGTGAAGATTGTCTGGCCACTAATTCTTCCGTCTGCGAGGATGTTGATTGGATTTCTACAGCTGATAATTCATTTTGCTTTTCCGCCAGCAGGGCCTGCTTTTCGTTATAATTATTAAGCTTTCCCTCCACATCATGCCCGCTGTAAAAGGTATTATTATTCAGTGCATTATTATATTCTGCTGTTTTTACATTACATTCTTTAAGAGCATCTTCCGCATCATTAATGTCGGCCTGTAATTGTGCCAAGGTATTATTATATACTATTTCCGCCCTCTCTCCGGCTGCCACACTATTATCGTAGGTGTTCTTAGCCGTTAATACATTGGTATCATAAGCCACCCGTGCTGTCTGATAGTCTGTCTTTGCTTCTTTTAATGCATCCTCCAATTCTTCCTTTGCTTTGTTTAAGCTTTCCTCCGTTACTTTTAAAAGCCTGGTTCCCGCTTCTGCTTCACTGCCTTCCGATAAATAAACTTCTTCTATCTCCAGGGCCGTATCTATATAATCAAGAGGAAAATTTTCATAATTAATACCTAATTCCGTAGTGCCTGTAGCCGTAAGCTGATTATCCGATACGGCAGCTGCCTGCCTCTCTTCCCCCTTTGCATTTGTTCCATTCATCATTTCGGATGTATCCGTAACTGCTATTTTATTTTTGTAAAATAAAAGTCCGCCAATAAAAAAAAGAATTATCATTAGTGCAGTTATTACGGCGATAATGATAATTTTTTTATTCTTTGCAAAGATGGTATTCAGTCTGTTTTTCATCTGCAGTTCTCCTCCAACTATACTATTTATTGACATCTTATGAAAAAGTTGTTATCAAAAATTGATAACTTTGTGAAAACTTTGTGAATTTCTGGAATCATTCTTATTACTAAAAGCGAATAGCTTCTCATATATTATCCCATACTAAAATAAAAGCAGGTAAAGGGTGAACGAATTAAATGAAAGGATTAATGCAAGCACGCAGCCTTCATCCTTTGTGTTTGCTCCTCAAATGAACATGCGAGTATGTTCGCTTGAGGCTTGGTATCAGACCATGAAAATCTTCAGGCAATATGATTTAAATAATTATCCATTTTATATCATTTTCCTTACGGGTATATTAACTGTATTTGGCTATTTCACCATCAAGGCAGTAGACACGGATTATGCATCCAAACAGTTAATGGGAGCATCGGCCGGTTTAATTCTCATACTGTTTCTTTCCTTTATTGATTATCGGCAGATTATACGCCTGGCAGTTCCGCTGTACCTTATCAACTTAGTGTTATTGATTCTGGTTAATATTCCGGGAATCGGCATTGAAGTGAACAACGCAAGGAGATGGCTTCAGATCGGCATTCGTATCCAGCCTTCCGAAATTTCCAAAATAATTTTAATTATATTTACTTCTGCCTATATTGAGAAGCACAGAGACCATTTAAATTCCTTTTTTACTTTATTGAAATTAGGTATTTATACCACTATTCCTCTGCTTTTAGTACTTAGCCAGCCAAACCTGTCAACAGCAATCATCACATTTTCCGTTGTCTGCGGCATTCTCATTTTAGGGGGATTAAGTATAAAAATTATCTCCTATGTTTTGGCCGTTTCCGTACCCGTTGCTATTTTCGGTATATGGTATATACAGCAGCCCTTTCAAATACTTTTGGAGGATTATCAGGTGCAGAGAATACTAGGCTTCCTAAACCCGGAAAAATATTCCCAGACCTACTATCAACAGGAGAATTCCCTGGTAGCTATCGGTTCGGGACAATTGTTCGGCAAATTACAGTCAGATGCCATTACTTCTGTTAGTGAAGCCGGGTTTTTACCCGAATCCCACACGGATTTTATTTTTGCCATAGTCGGCCAGGAATACGGTTTTATGGGAAGTGGTCTGCTTATCCTCTTATTGCTGCTGATTGTCGGCCTCTGCTTTTATATAGGCTCTAAGGCTCCCACCTTTGCCGGTACCCTGTTATGCTGTGGTGTGGGCTGTCTGATTGCCATACAGTCCTTTTTAAACATTGGTGTAGCCACGGCCCTGCTTCCCAATACCGGTGTACCTCTTCCCTTTGTCAGCTACGGTTTGACTTCTCTCTTCAGTATGTCAATGGCAATAGGAATGATCATGAATGTAGCATTACAAAGAAACCGTTATTCTTAACTTCCGCATATGATTGATGCTTGCATACTGCTGATTGAATCTCCTTTTTCAATGTGTTATGATGGAAAAAATAAACGGTAAGGAGAAAAATGACATGAGAATCGGAATTATCGGTGCAGGTGCTATGGGCTGTTTATTTGGTGCCTGTTTATCAAAGAAAAATGAAGTATTTTTAATAGATACCAATCAAAAGGTTGTGGATACCATTAATGCAGAGGGAATTACGGTCCGGGATAAAAATACGGAGACCGTCTGTCATCCTAAGGCCTTTACTTCATCAGAGGCTCTGGAACCCATGGAGCTTGTCATCGTATTTGTGAAAACCTTATATACTTTGGATGCGTTAAAAACGAACCTGTTCTTAATCAATCCTGATACCCTGGTATTGTCCCTGCAAAACGGAGCCGGAAACGACCGGGATCTTGCTCATTTTATAAAAGAAGACCGGATTTTAATCGGAACAACGGAACATAACTGTCTGAACATGGGACCGGGCAGGATACAGCACAATACCAACGGCGTGACCAATATTGGTATGATAAAAGCTGATCTTGATTCCCTGAATAAAATAAAAAAAGTCTTTACAGAATCGTATCTGGATACTAAAATTTATGAAAATATTCAGGAAATCATATGGAATAAGCTTCTTATTAATCTCTCCATCAACTCGGTAACAGCTGTTCTGGGTACAAAGGTAGGCTACCTGACTAAACAGAAGGATGCCTTATGGCTGATGAAGGCATTGGTAGGCGAAGCCATAGATGTGGCCATAGCCGACGGCATTGCTTTCGATAAAGCCGCCATGCTTGCTAATATCGAAAAGTTTGCAGAAAAACATATGGAAGCCATTACTTCCATGTCTCAGGATGTTAAAAATCACAGACTCACCGAAATCGATCATATTAACGGGGCTGTTGTCAAATGCGCTGAGCTTTATGGTGTGGAAACACCTTATAATACCTTTATGGTGCATTTGCTTCATGCTATGGAAGGTATCTGGGATATTGGCAGAGATTCCGTATTAAAATAAAGATTTTCGTTCTTCCTGTTTTTTGCAAATTGCAATATGTTTATGAACAAGAAGCTTCGGCACTTTTACCGGCTTAATAAATTAAAAAAAGATATCACGCAAAGAAATACATTCTTTATTATTTATTGTAAATACATGAACTTGATTAATATTTTATTTAATTCGGATAAATGTATTTACTTTTTTTATGTTTATCTATATTATATATTAAAAAATTAAGGGGGAAGAATATTGGATGCAATAGATATGCGGATATTATCTTTATTAAAGCAGAACGGAAGAATGACCGCATCAGAAATAAGCAAGAAAGTGAACTTATCCATCCCGGCTGTTTCCGAACGTATCCGGAAATTAGAAGAAGGCCGTATCATTGAAGGCTATACCATCCGCATTAACCGGGAGAAGCTGAATTTTAAGTTGCTGGCAATGATTTTTGTCAACATTGGCAAATCTGCCTTTATTCCATCCTTCCGGGAAGAAATAGCCGCATTTCATGAGGTTTTGGAATGTCATCATATTGCGGGAGAATATGACTATTTATTAAAGGTGCTGGTGGAAGATACAAAAGCCCTGGAATATTTTCTCTCGGATAAACTGAAAAAAATAAAGGGAGTAGAAAAATCAAGCACCATCATTATACTATCTACCTTAAAGGAAGATCGGAATAGAATTGGATAGGAGGAATCATGAATGCTGAAAGAAGGGTTTCGTTTCGGTATGCTGCTGCAGATTGCAGTCGGCCCTATATGCTTTTTTATCTTTCAAACAGCTGCCGCAAAAGGTTTTTTACAGGCTGAAACGGGCGTTTTAGCCGTTGCGCTTATAGATGCCCTTTACATACTGGCTGCCATATTGGGAATTGGTGCAATCCTGAATAAAAATAAGAAGACAAAAACCCTGCTTACTTTTTTAGGCAGCTTTGTATTGATTTTATTTGGTCTGAGCAATCTGTTAGGTGTATTTGATATTTCTTTGCTGCCCGGATTACATCTGACTGCCGGCGGCAAAAAAAGCAGTGTTTTTTTGCAGACTCTGCTGCTAACCCTGTCCAATCCTTTAACCATCCTCTTCTGGACAGGAGTACTGGGTACGAAAATAGCGAATGAAAATAAGCAGCAGAAAGATTTATACGTCTTTGGTCTGGGAGCCGTCATAGCCACCCTTACGTTTCTGTCCTTCATTGCTTTACTGGGCGGCCTGTTAAAGCCTGTTCTGCAGAGCTTTTTGGTAAGCGCTCTCAATGCCATGGTAGGCCTGCTCTTAGTATATTTTGGATGCAAAACCCTTTGGAAATACTTTTTCCATGAATCTGTCGTAAGATAATCACTAACAGCCCATAGTTATTTATGCTCCGTAAACCGGTACTGTAATACATCTGCAGCCTCTTGCAGATAAACAGCCTGGAACTGTTCAAATTCTCCTTTATCCACAAGCTTCGCTATCTCCGGCTCAACAGGTATTTTCCCCAGAACCGGCAGATGCAGCTCTTTTGCTACGGAAGTAATCTTACTCTCTCCAAAAAGGGGTATTTCCTTACCGCAGTCCGGACATTTTACATAGCTATAGTTTTCCACCAGGCCAAGAACAGGTATATTCATCTGCATAGCCATCCTATATGCCTTCTTTATAATTAAAGAAACCAAATCCTGGGGTGAGGTAACGATAACGATTCCGTCTAAAGGAATGGACTGGAACACCGTAAGGGGTACATCACCTGTTCCCGGCGGCATGTCCACAAATAAGTAATCCAAATCTCCCCAATATACATCTGTCCAGAATTGCTTTACGACACCTGCAAGTATGGGTCCCCTCCAAATAACAGGATCTTCTTCATTGGGAAGCAGGAGATTAATGGACATAACCTTCATATCCTCCCTTGTGCATTGGGGAAGCATTCCATATTCATTGGTAAGTGCCTTGTTTTTAAGCCCGAACATTTTAGGTATGGAGGGTCCTGTAATATCTGCATCCATGATACCTGTCTTAAAGCCTCTTCTATTCATTAAAACCGCCAGCATTGCAGTAACAAAGGACTTTCCTACACCGCCCTTGCCGCTTACAACACCTATTACATTTTTTATGGAGCTGTATCGGTTTAATTCTACCAAAAATGAGCTTTTGTTTTTCTCACAGCCGCTGCAGGATTCCCTGCTGCATTGATCATCAGAACAGCCCTTCTTATTTTCTTCCATTTTTTAACTCCTAACCTTTTTATGATTTTTATTAGGGTACTAAACTAATTATTGGCATATGCCATTTATTATCTTAACTCTATTTATC
>CAMJWQ010000084.1 GCA_946409475.1 uncultured Lachnospiraceae bacterium | reverse complement strand
CTTTTGCATTATTCATATAGTAAGCGACCTGCTTCTTCAGCTGCTCTTTTCCCGCATCCGAATAAACGGCTTCTCCTGCTCTTTGTATGATATAGGGAGCACCGTTATATTTCGTTCCATGCCGTCTTGCCCATAAAGAATGCAGTGACACATCACCGGATTTTAAATCCCTGGGGATAACCGTATATCCTAACCGTACTCCCGTAAAGCCTGCGTTTTTAGAAAAGGATTTCAATTCAATGGCACAGGTTCTGGCCCCCTCACATTCAAAGATGGAATGGGGAACGTCCGCCTCTGAAATATATGCCTCATAAGCCGCATCATAGATAATAACGGCACCCGCCTTATTGGCATAATCCACCCATTTCTGTAATTGGTTTTTCGTAATAGTGGAACCGGTAGGATTATTGGGATAGCATAAATAAATTAAATCGGGAGCTTCTTTGGGAAGCTCAGGAGCAAATTTATTTTCCTCCGTACAGGGCATGTAAATTACATCACTCCAGGTTTCTCTTTGCTTATTATAGGTCCCTGTTCTTCCGGCCATTACATTGGAATCCACGTAAACGGGATACACAGGATCGCAGACGGCTATTTTATTATCCGGGCTGAAAATTTCCTGTATATTGGCGGAATCGCTTTTGGCTCCGTCAGAAACAAATATTTCATCTGCCTGAATATCACAGCCTCTTGACCGATAATCATTTTTAACAATGGCATTTCTTAAAAACTCGTATCCCAAATCGGGAGCATAGCCTCTGAAGGTCTGAGGATCCGCCATTTCCTCTACGGCCGAGTGCAGGGCACTGATGATGGCAGGTACCAGAGGCTGGGTGACGTCACCGATGCCTAAACGGATTATTTCTTTATCCGGATTCGCATCCTGATAAGCCCTTACCTTTTTTCCGATAGTGGAAAATAAATAGCTTCCGGGCAGCTTTAAATAATTATCATTAATTTTAAACATAGTATCCTCCTCTGTATTACTGAATTATATTTTACCTTATTTCATGGGGAAGCTCTATTTCCCCGTCAAAAACCTTAACCGCGGGCCCTGTCATATATATGGTATCCTTTCCCCTTTCCCAGGATATCATCAAATCCCCGCCCAATAATTTTACCTTGACTTCCTCTTGTGTAAGTCCGTTCAAAACACCTGCTGCCACGGAGGCGCAGGCACCTGTTCCACAAGCTAAGGTTTCTCCGGAGCCTCTTTCCCATACACGCATTTTAATTTCCCTGCGGCTTACCACCTGTATGAATTCCGTATTGATTTTATTGGGAAATCTTTTATGGTTCTCAAACTCAGGTCCTATTTTTTCTATATCAATTTTATTAATGTCTTCTACGAATATAACGGCATGGGGATTGCCCATGGATACACAGGTCATTTTATATAATATGCCGCCAACTTCTATTTCTTCGCTGACAACCTGCTCGTTATCTGATAACACAGGAATCCGGGAAGCCTTAAAAACGGGTTTGCCCATGTCCACTCTTACGGAATTCACCTTAAGATTATCTAAAAATAATTCCAGGTATTTAATGCCGCCTAATGTTTCTATACTGATATTTGTCTTAGTTGTCAAACCATAATCATAGACATACTTAGCCACACACCGGATACCGTTTCCGCACATTTCTCCCCTGGAGCCGTCTGCGTTATACATTGCCATTTCAAAATCAGCTGTCTTTGAAGGCTTAATTAAAATCAGGCCGTCCGCTCCAATACCAAAATGGCGGTCACTGACAAAGCGTGCCACCTTTTCCGGTTCCTTAATGACTTCCTTAAAACAATTCACATAGACATAGTCATTGCCTATACCGTGCATTTTTGTAAATTTCATTCTGTTTTTCCTTTACATTTGCATAATACTTAATACCATTTGCGCCGTTTCAACCATGTTTGTTCCGCTGTCCATACTGCATTTTTGTATATAACGGTGAGCCTCCTCTTCCGTCATATTATTGCGTTCAATCAATAATAATTTGGCTTCATCAATAAGAGCCTTTTCCTCCGGTTTTCTTTCTCTTGGCTTAGACTTCTTTTTTCTGCGCCTTCTTTCAATGGTTTCTACCATCATGTCTACCGTATTGATCAAATCATGAACTTTTATAGGCAATGCCAGACAAACAATATTATTATGTGCGCACTCGCTCCATAAATTTTGTGAGGCAATTAACAGGATCTCAAAATGAGACGGTAAGTAGTCATGCAGCTCTAAATACATCATATCCTGGCACCGGTAACCACATACCACGATACCATCACTTAAGCTGTCCGCATAATTTATCGCCTGGGCACCGGTTGTACAGACGCCTGCAACGGAAAAACCGCTTCGTACCAGCAGATTACGAATACTTTTGGCTTCCTGGATCTTAGGAAACACTACAATGATATTGGTCAAGCCCACACCTCCCTACTATTTTCGTGCAACTGCATAAACAGAGCTATGCAATGACATATTTTATCGTTGCAATAGTCAAGCAGGTATAAGTTATACCCTATACAGATATTGATCGATTTCCCATTGGGTTACCTGTGAACGGTACTGATCCCATTCCTCTTTCTTAGCTTCCAAATACTTTTCAGAAACATGTCTTCCCAGTTTATCCTTAATAAAATCATCTTTTTCCAGCTCTAAAACAGCCTGTTCCAGGGTTTCCGGCAGCGCTTCAATTCCGAGGCCTGCTTTTTCCTCCTCCGTTAAGCTGAAAATATTGCAGTTAACACTTTTCGGAGGCTCTATTTTATTTTTAATACCGTCTATACCGGCAAACAGGCATGCCGCTAAGGCCAAATAAGGATTAGCGGAGGAATCCGGACTTCTAAGCTCTATTCTGGTACCGGTACCCCTTGAAGCCGGGATACGGATTAACGGACTTCTGTTGGTCGCGGACCAGGCCATATATACCGGAGCCTCGTATCCGGGAACCAGCCTTTTATAAGAGTTGACCAGCGGATTCATAATAACCGTCATTGCCTTCATATGCTTCATGATTCCGCCGATAAAATAATATGCTTCCTTACTAAGCCCCAGCTCATCCGACGAATCATTAAACATATTTACACCGTCTTTAGACAATGACATATTAATATGCATACCGGATCCGTTAACCCCGTAAAGAGGCTTGGGCATAAAGGTAGCGTGTAAGCCATGGCGTCTTGCTATGGTCTTTACGGCCAGTTTAAAGGTCATGATATTATCCGCCGCAATCAATGCCTCATCATAACGGAAATCAATTTCATGCTGTGCGGGAGCCACTTCATGATGGGAGGATTCAATTTCAAATCCCATATCCTCCAGTGTTAATACCATATCTCTTCTTGCATTTTCTCCAAGGTCAACAGGGCCTGCATCAAAATATCCTGCCTGTTCATGACTTCTGGTTGTCGGCAGTCCATTTTCATCCATATTAAATAAAAAGAATTCACATTCCGGACCCACATCAAAGGTATAGCCTAATTCCGCAGCTTCTTTAATGGCTTTCTTAAGGACATATCTGGGATCGCCCTCAAAGGGTGCGCCGTTTGGACGGTATACATCACATATCAGCCTGGCTACTTTTCCCTGCTGGGGTCTCCAGGGAAATATGGCCAGGGTATCAAAATCCGGATACAGGTACATATCCGATTCCTCTATGCGTACAAATCCTTCAATAGACGAACCGTCAAACATACATTTATTTTCCAGTGCCTTTTCCAACTGACTGGAGGTAATGGCAACATTTTTTAAATTGCCGAATATATCGGTGAACTGTAAACGAATAAATTCAACATCTTCTTCTTCTACCAAACGAATGATATCATTTTTTGTATACTTGCTCATATTTTTCCCCTTTTCTATCGTTATTAAAAATCAGCGTTTCCCCAAACGGAAAACGCTTATGTTCAAAAAAATTTTACCAGTGTACCTGACTTTTGTCAATAATGGATTGCCCTGCTTGCTCGTTGTGATCTTCCTTACCTTTACTATTCGCAGCCTGTCCCTTTTTTATGCAAATAGCTGACGCGTACCAAGAAGCACGCGTCTATTCTTATTTGATTTCGGTAAATACCTCCACTTTTGCTTTGCCCAATGTCGTTTCAATGGCTTCCAACAGCATTTGTGAGGTAAATTTTTTATCCTCTTCGTATGTAATGTCTTCCAGGGATTGTTTTTCGTATATTTGCTCTACGATATCATCAAAGGAAGGCTCAATGAGAGGATACATAGTGGTTATGGCTTCACTCAAATTGACTAAGCGAATGGAGTTTATGTTATTTTCATCTACGACAACCTCTACTTCGATGGTGTTATTATTTAATACCATGGAAGAAGTATATACACCGGGTACATACGCAGCTGTAGATATTGTTTCCTTTGCTTCATCTTTCGGCAAGAACATAAATACCAGCAATATAATCAGCAGGATGCCTAATACTACAAATATTGCGGTATAAATCAGTTCTTTTGCATGTAAAACAACGATTTTAGTTTTGGAACTAATAGAAAGCCCTCCTAAACCTTTTCTTTTTATATTTTATTAGTTACGCTTCGGTTTTATTCAGGTATTTCTTGTGATTTTTATATTTCCCTTTCTATTAGTACGAAATACCCGCCTGGTTATTTAACACCTGTTAAATCCGGCTATTCCTTAATTAAATAAGGAAATACTATTTCATTAAAATACTTTTCGGATATCATTTTCCTATAAATATCTGCCGTTTTCTTACAGATAAAGGAATCCGTATAATTTCCATTTTCCTTTTTGCACATAATCATATATTCATAATCAAATAATCTGGTCCTTACCCTTGTCCGCATTACGCCGTTTCTTTCATAAAATGCGATTCTTTTCTCACAAAGTACTTTACTTTCTGAAAATTCAGGATTTTCAGCCTCTAATATTAATATACTGTCCTTTCCATAGCAAGCATAAATTTTATCTATGAACTCTCCGCCCAGCCCTTTATTCCGATATGGTTCCAATATTGCAAAATAATCCAAAAACACACAGTTTTTATCACTCTCAAATACAAAAGCATATCCAATCATGTCTTCCCTTTCCATTATGGAATATCCTATATAAGACCCTTCCTTGAGCAGCTTTTTAATCACATCTAAAGGCTTGATCTGTTCATGTTGAAAATCATTTGGTAAATGCTCTCTGAAAATGGATTCCGTTTCTTTATCCGTTAACCTTACAATATTCATTTTACTCCTCTCCATTTATGACAGGCTGTTTCTTCCTACTCATCAAAAATATTAAAATACTTCCATGATTTTTCAAAGGTCTTCAGTCTTTCATTTATATTATCCTTTTTCAATTTACTGATATAGGCCAGTATGGCATTAATTAATGTTAAGGGCGCCACATACGTATCCAGTAAGCTCCACATGTTGGTTTCCGTAAAGAATGCATATTGGGAATAAGGAACAACGGGAGATTTAAAGGAATCTGTAATGGCAACACAGACACAGCCCTGCTCATGAGCATATGCCATTGCCTCTAAGGTTGCTTTTGTATAACGTGAAAAGGTAATGCCTATCACCAGCGTTTCAGGCCCAAAAAAACTTAAGCCGTCTGCCTGTGACTCCACAAAGCTGATGAGGCATACATTACCTAATATCAGATTTAAATAATACTCCAAAAAGCTTCCTAAGGCGACAGCACTCCGGCCTGCTATAATGCAGATCCTTTTCGCCTTTAAAATCTGCTCACAAACAGAAAAAAAAGTATTCATATCCAGATTTTCCAAAGTGGTATTAATATTATTGATATCATCCCGGAATATGTCTGCTACGAAGGACTCCTTATTCTCATATACATTTGCGGATATTGCCAGCCTTTCCCTGATAGACAGCCGCTGTTCCACCGAAGCCTGCAGCTCCTTCTTGAAATCAGGATATCCTTTGTAGCCCAGATAGGTACAGAATCTGACTATACTTGCTTCACTTGTTCCGGATAATTTTGCCAAATTGCTGATATTTAAAAAGGACACATTGGATTTATTCTCTAAAATATAATTTGCCAGCTTTTTATGAGTTTTACTCATGCCATCCATCCTTTTTGCAATCAACTCAAATATTTCATCCATTTTTTTCACCGCTTTTCCTTTTTTCATATAGGATTAAACTAATTAGTAATTAAAAATTATATTACCATAATTTATTGAATACTGTCCAGAAGATATACGGATGAATACGAAAATATTTTTTCATATATGTTTATAATATAAAATTTATTTGACATTTTTTATCTGCAGGGTATAATAGGTATAAGAAATATATTACAAGGGCGTGATAGCAGCAGACATTGGCACTATTACGCTTTTAAAATTTATGAGGTGATTTTATGACATTAGAAGATTTTATGGAAGAGTACAAAACATTGACTCCCAAATCCAAAGCACTTTTTGACAAGGCCCTGTGCAGTCTCCCGGGAGGCGTATCTGCCAACATTAAATACTATGAGCCCTATCCCATTTTTATGGAAAAGGGAAAGGGCGCCTGGCTGACCGACGCGGACGGTAATCGTTATGTTGATTATCTGGGATCCTACGGTCCATTGATTCTCGGCCATGGACATCCTGCCGTTAATAAGGCCATAGAAAGCCAGCTTGAGGATAATGGTACCCTGCTTTATGGTACGCCTCATGAACTGGAATGCCGCTTTGCCCAAAAGATCAAGGAGCTTTATCCCAGCATTGAACTGTTACGTTATACGAATTCCGGTACGGAAGCCACTCTTTTCACTCTGCGAATGGCCTATGCCTATACCGGTAAGTATAAAATAGGTAAGTTTGAAGGTCATTACCACGGCGGCTATAACCAGGTCCTTGTCAGTGTCAATCCGGACATCGCATCGGCAGGAGACATCCATAATCCGACTCCCCTTCCGGAATCAAAAGGGCTGGAGCCATACCAGTTAGAGAATACCATCATATTGCCTTTTAACGACCTGGAAGCCTGTACCCGTATTCTCAAAGAAAATCAGCACGAAATGGCTGCCATTATAATGGAACCTATACAAAGCGGCTATATTCCTGCCACAAAAGAGTTTATGCGGGGAATCCGAAAGGTCACTGCCGAGCTTGGCATTTTACTGATTTTTGATGAAGTAAAAACAGGATTCCGTGCAGGTCTTAAAGGCGCGCAGGGGCTTTATGATATAAAGCCGGATTTAACGGCATTAGGAAAGGTAATCGGAGGCGGCATGCCCATGGGGATCGTCGGAGGCCGTAAGGATATCATGATGGTGACGGCTCCGGTGAAGGATTCCGATGTATTTGATGCCGGCACAGGAAAGCGCTCCAGCTCAAGGGACGTATTGTTTCACAGCGGTACCTATAACGGGCACCCGTTGATTTTGCGTATCGGGCTTGCCGTTATTGAGGTTCTGGAAAAGGAATTTGACAGTGTCGCAGCCCGGACCGGTATTCTTAAAAAGGAATTAGAAAAGTTGTTTTATGCCAAGGGTATCCGGATACTTACACTGGGGGAAGCTACCGTATTTAACTATGCCATAACGGAAAGCGAAAAAATATTAAATTACAGGGATTTTCAAAAATCCGACTTTACAACCAGAAAAAAAATCGACTTTGCTCTTTTCAAAGAAGGAATCTATAACAAACCAACTAACCGATATAGTTTGTCGACAGCTCATGATGATAAAATCATTGATTTTACCCTGGAGGCTTTCAAAAAGGCATTACAACGTATCTAACCCCTTAACACTCGTTCTTATATGGTATAAAGACAGCAGGCTATTGTAATAGGCCTCCTAATAAAAATCACCTTTATGTATTGCCGCAGTTAAGACTGTTCCGCTCATACATAAAGGTGATTTGTTTATTATGCGGCCAACTGTTTTAATACGCGGATGCTCTGTTAGCCTCTATCGTTTATACCTCTGCCACCGCACCGGCTCTTTTCTTTCGAAGATTTTGCATGACATAAATAATAACCATAAGCCCTATACCGATAAGATCCGTTATCGTTGACGGAGATATCAGCGTCAGTCCCGCAATAAAGAGCAGAATTCTCTCAGGCCAGTAGCTGTCCGTCCTGAAATAGCCTGTAAAGCTGGATGCAATTCCAACCATTCCGATAACGGCTGTAATGATGGCCTTTATAATAATAAGGGCAAACAACGCAGCCTCCATCCCCTCCGGCCTCACTAAAACAAGCTCCGGATTTAAAACAAAGATATAAGGAACCAGATAGGCTGCGAATCCCAGTTTAAAGGCATTAAAGCCGGTTTTCATCGGATGGGAGCCCGCAATGCCCGATCCGGCAAAGGCCGCTAATGCAACGGGAGGCGTTATGTCGGCCACGATACCGAAGTAGAAAACAAACAGATGGGCCGCAATAGGCTCTACGCCCAGAGCGATCATGGCAGGAGCCGAAATCGTTGCCTGAATAATATAGTTGGCCGTTGTCGGAACTCCCATTCCAAGTACAATAGAACAACACATGGTAAGAAACATGGTAAACAGCAGATTCCCCCCTGCCAGGTTAACAATACCGTTTGCCATCCTTAAACCCAATCCCGTTAAGGTTATGATGCCGACAATGATACCTGCCGCCCCGCAGGTTATGGCTACGGAGATTGCCGAACGGGCTCCCTCCTCCAGACCGCAAAAAAATTCTTTCACAAACTTTCCCGCATGAAAATGGGATCCTTTTATCATCTCGACGCACCAGATTACGATACAGGAAAAAATGCCATATAACGCGGCTCTCATGGGAGTATAACCGGCTACCAGCAAAACAATTATTAACAGGATAGGAGTGACCATATACCAGCCTTTTAATAACAGCTCCCTGCAATTCGGTTTTTGTTCTTTGGGTATGCCTCTTAATCCATGCTTCAATGCTTCAAAATGTACATTGGTAAAGATACCGGTAAAATAAAGCAGTGCCGGTATGCATGCCGCCAGTGCAACCGTAGTATAGGTACAGCCTATGTATTCCGTCATAATAAAGGCTGCCGCACCCATTATGGGCGGCATTAATTGCCCTCCCGTCGATGCCGCCGCTTCAACAGCGCCTGCAAATTCTCCCCTGTAGCCTGTCTTTTTCATTAAAGGAATGGTGATGGAGCCCGTACTGACGGTATTGGCCACAGAGCTGCCGGTCAAGGTACCCTGGAGCGCACTTGCAACCACTGCTGCCTTTGCCGGTCCTCCTATGGCACCTCCGCAGGCACCCATTGCTATACCTGTCATCCATTCTCCCACACCGCTTTTTTTAAGGAAGGTGGCAAACAATAAAAAAAGGAATATAAATGTAGAGGAAACGTACATCGGAGAGCCTAAGATTCCCTCCGTACCAAGCCATTGAAATGTAGCCACTCTCTTAACCGATAATTTCGCATGTCCTAAAAAACCGGGCAGATTCTCACCAAACAGTGCATAAGCTATAAAAATTATGGCAAGCAAAACTATGACAATTCCGGAAACACGCCTCGTTGCCTCCAGAATCAGCAAAACAGCTATTATACTGATAATAATATCCCATTGATTGTACAGTCCGCTTCGCAATTGCAGGCTCTCATAGAATATAATATGATAAAGTCCCGCCAAAAAGCTGAGAACTGCCAGCAGGTAATCAAACCAGGGAATTTTATTGGTAAGCTTGCCCTTTTTTACGGGATATAAAAGAAATACCAGAACTAATGCGGAGGCGATATGGGTACCTCGCTGAATCGTAGAAGCAAAGGTGCCGAATACAGCCGTATATAATTGAAATAAGGACCAGCAAATACCAATTAATACGATAAGCTTTCCCATAGCTCCTTCCGGCTTTCGAATTGCGGAGTCACGATCAAATTTACTTAAAACATCTTCCTTATTATTTTCCATTTTCTCAATATGTTTTGACATTTTTGCCTCCTTGTTAATTGGAAAGCAGACCCTGCCTTATACATACGGGAAAGGGAAGGCCGGTTATACGGTCTTCCCACTCCACTCAAGGCCTTATCTGCTATTTTAAAGATTCCGGTATTTCAATACCCATCTCTTCATAATATTTTATGGCGCCCGGATGAAGGGGTGTAGTGATGCCGTCCAAAGCAGTCTCTACATTAATATATTGCCCTGCCGTATGTGTTTTTTCAATTTCCTCCTTATTTTCATATAACCCTTTTGTAATAGCATATACCGTTTCTTCATCCAAATCAGTCCGGCAGTATAATGCGGCCTGGCAGGTAACAGTCATAACATCCTCCGTATTGGAGTAGGTTCCTGCCGGTATTACAAATCTTGTATAATAAGGAAATCTTTCCTGTATGGCGGCAAGCTCTTCATCACTGATATTAATAAAGGATATTTCCTTGGTTGTTTCCAATTCCGTTATGGCAGATGCAGGAACTGCCAGTACCGCACAGCTTGCCTGTAAAAGACCGTCCTGCATTTTTGCCGTGGCATCGGAAAAGCTATCCCTCTGCGCCTTAATATCCTTACTGATATCCATTCCGGCAGCCTCAAAAACAATTTCAGAGGCAGAAGCTGTTCCCGACCCTACAGGTCCCACCGCAACCGTTAATCCACTTAAATCCGATAAAGAAGAGGCTCCCAGTCCGGCATCGGCAACGATCTGGAATACCTCCGGATATACGACACCAATCGTTTTAAAATTTTGCTGGCTTCCCGTCTCTGCAAATGCTCCCGTACCGTTATAGCAATCATCCGCTATACTGTTCATAGCGATACCCAGATCTGCTTCTCCTGCGTTTATGAGATTCATGTTTTCTGTGGAAGCCCCTGTTGATATGGCACTGATTGTCAGTGCATCAATGGCATCCGTCCAAACCGTGGCCATGGCCCCGCCTAAGGCATAATAGGTACCGCCTGTGGAACCGGTCGCCAGAGTAAGATTCTGGCTCTTCAAGGTATCCGTATCCTCCTCCGGTTTATCTGCCGCATCATTGGAATCACTGCTTACCCCAGCATCCTCAGATTTGCTTCCGGAATCGGAACAGCCGGAAAGCATCATACTTACTGCCATACAAACAGACAAAAATAACAATAATCTTTTTTTCATAATTAACCTCCTGATTTTTGATTTATTAATCCTGACACAATACCTTATGTGTAAAGAAAAAAACAAAGATACCACATTTTTATGTGTAGCATCCTTGTTACATTGAAGTTATTATACAAAATTATTTTTTCTATGTCAATATGATTTTGAAAATTATTTTTTATTTTTAGCTTTCCGATTCAGAATCCA
>CAMJWQ010000083.1 GCA_946409475.1 uncultured Lachnospiraceae bacterium | reverse complement strand
ATTCAGATGGCCATAGGGACCGCAGAAGGCAGGATTTTATTTAATTATCGTACAGGTGTGGATAAAGAAAAAGGCTTTTCGGGAATTCTGGATGCAGTATCCGAATGCCTGCCGATGCTGGTGAATAAGGCAAAAGAATTCTCAGGAGAAATCGGAAAAATCGGCATTGGATTCGGTGGGCCTGTTGATACGGCAGCAGGAACTGCCATATGGTCGGCGCAGATTGAAGGATGGGGAGGGTTCCCGGTAAGAGAGTATTTTGAAAAGAGAACAGGACTGCCGACTTATCTGTTTAATGACAGCAATGCCGCTGCGTGGGGTGAATATTGTCTCGGCGCAGGAAAAGGAAGCAAGGTCTTCTTTTACACGAACATAGGAAGCGGTGTAGGAGGGGGAATGGTAATAAACGGTGAGCTGTTTGACGGACAAGGGTTTGGTGCTGCGGAATTCGGACAGACCTATTTGTGCGACCCTTTTTCCAAAGGAGAGAACAGGTTCCCGTATATTCAGGTGGAAAAGCTCTGCTCCGGCTGGGGAATGGAAAAAAGGATGCGGGAGGATAGCATACCGGAAGACTCTCTGCTCCTTACCTTGTGTGAAGGACACAGGGAGCGGCTGAATACAAAAATGCTGTCGGAGGGCATAAGAAGAAAGGATGCCTATTCCCTTCGTATACTGGATGAGACGGCAGAATTATTTTCCATAGCATTATGTAATGTCATTTGTTTGTTCAGCCCCGAAGTAATTGCTGTTGGGGGAGGAGTTTCCCTGATTGGAGATTCCCTGATTGAGAGACTGAATGTTCATGTGAAAAGGCTGGTATATAAAAACAGTGAAGGCAGATACCGAATCGTAAAATGCTTTTTAGATGAAGATGTGGTTTTGGCAGGGACGCTGCTTTTGACAGGGAAAAGGAAATAAAAACGGAGGTAAGGCATGGGGGAAAAACTGGATACCATACTGGAATTTAAAAATGTTAATAAATCATTTCCCGGCGTAAAAGCACTGGATGATGTCTCATTCTGTGTAAAAAGAGGAAGAATCCATTGCTTTATCGGAGAAAACGGTGCAGGAAAATCCACTATGATGAAAGTAATCAACGGTATGTATAAGCCGGATAGCGGCATGATTATGTTTGATGGAAAGGAGTGGAGTCCGAAAAGCAGCGCGCAATCCAGGCTGCAGGGAATTGCGATGATCCATCAGGAGCTGAACATCATACCCGATATGACCATATTACAGAATATGTATCTCGGGAAAGAAATTTTTCAGAAAAACCATTTGCTGATGGATGACAGGAGAATGGAAAAGGAAGCGGAAGAATATTTGGAGCAGCAGGGACTTTTCTATGATTTAAATAAAAAGATGAAGGATATTTCTTTGGCAGAGGCACAAATAATAGAAATTATAAAGGCCATATCCTGTAATGCCAAAATTATCCTGATGGATGAGCCGACTTCTTCTCTTACGGAAAAAGAAGTACGGTTTTTAATTAAAAAGATTTTTGAGCTAAAGGAAAAGGGAATAACCATTATATTTATATCCCACAAAATGGAGGAGGTTTTTGCCATTGCAGACGACATATCTATTTTCAGAGACGGAAAGCATATTGTCAGCGGACCGGCTTCTGCCTTTACGAGAAGCTCCATTATAGAAAAAATGGTGGGAAGAGAAATGAAGGAAGTATATCCCCCCAGGACACCTAAGTATGGAAAAGTGCTTTTGAAGGTGGAAGGGCTTAGCAGAAAAGGAGTGTTTCAGGATATTTCCTTTGAGGTGAGAGGCGGGGAAATACTTGGGGTGTCGGGCTTGGTTGGCGCCGGCAGGACGGAAATAGCAAGAGCAATTATCGGACTTGATAAAAAGGATAAAGGCGATATCTATTGTGATGGAAAAAAACTGAATGTCAAAGATATTAATGATTCTATTAAAAGCGGTATCGCCATGATTTCGGAGGATAGAAAACGTTATGGGCTTGTGCTTCTCAGGGATATTGAAGAAAATATCGGTTTGGTTGCTTTGAAGCATAAATTTAAAAGAAAGGTGATTCCTCTAAGGGAGGAACGAAAGCTTGTAAGCCGGATGATGAAGGATTTTGCAATAAAGGCCCCTTCACCGTTGACACAGGCAAGGACGCTTTCCGGCGGAAACCAGCAGAAAGTGGTGCTTGCAAAGTGGATGGCAGTTTCTCCCAAGGTGCTGATTATGGATGAACCGACCAGAGGTATTGATGTGGGAACAAAATATGAGATATACAAAATGATGAATCAGCTTACGGATTCGGGTATGGCAATTATCATGATTAATTCCGATATGGAGGAGCTTTTGGGTGTAAGCGACCGGATTATGATAATCAGCCAGGGAAAGGTCGCAGGAGAACTGAGCAGAGAAGATGCTACTCCGGGAATGATCATGAATATGGCGGTAGGAGGCAGAAAAGATATGGGGTGTAAAAATGGAGAATAATCAGACAAGGGAAAAATTACTGAGCTTTTATAACAAATATGGAATTATCTTAATTCTGGCAGGATTGCTGGTTGTCTGCTCGGTTTTGGCACCGGTATTTTTATCTAAGGCCAATATTATCAACCTGCTGTCACAAATAGCCGTGGTAACGATTCTTACCTGCGGCATAACGCTTCTCATCATTGCGGGACAGACGGATCTGTCGGGGGGAAGTATCGTAGCATTGACAGGATGCGTCTGCGTGGGAACATTTAAGAGCCTTTCAGAAGGCGGGATGCCGGATTTGGCATCAGGTCTCCTGGCAGTGGGAGCAGCCGTTATTATAGGTATGGCAGTCAATCTTCTGTCCGGATTTATTGTAACCAAATTCCGCGCTCCGGCATTTATAGTAACATTGGCTATGATGCAGGCCGGAAGAGGTATCTGCTATATTTATACGGGTGGGACTCCTATTTATAAAATTGGAAGTATCGTACAGCTCGGACAGGGCCGCATCAAGGGAATCCTTCCCTATTCCGTATTGATTATGGCAGGCTGCATTATCGTTACCTGGTTTATTTTAAAGAAAATGCGTCTCGGAAGACATATTTATGCGGTAGGCGGAAATCAGGAGGCAGCGGTAGCCTCGGGAATCAGCATGCAGTGGACTATTATGAAAACTTATTTGATTCATGGATTTTTTGTAGGCATGGCAGGAGTCTTGTTCATGACGAGATTAAATTCCGGGCAGCCGGCGGAAGCGGTAGGTTTGGAATTTGATGCCATTACGGCGGCGATTATCGGTGGTGCAAGCTTATCGGGCGGCATAGGCGGTGTATACGGCAGTATTATCGGCTCCATTATTATTGGCGTAATTACCAATATACTTACACTGAAATCCGTACAATCCTACTACCAGATGATTATTACCGGAGGAATTATTGTATTTGCCGTTATTTTAGATATCGTTACCAAGGGAAAGAAGGATTAATGGCATCTTATGCCAAAAGGCATTGATGATAAAAAGGAGGAAAGAAAATGAATCTGAAAAAGAAGGTATTGGCGGTATTACTTATGGCTGTGATGGCTCTGTCATTGTCAGCCTGCGGAGAGAAAAGCTCCGCACCGGCGGAGGACAGCGGACAGTCTTCTGAGGACCAGACAGCGGAGGCAGATGTCTCTGAGGCTGTGGATAATGTTGCTTCTGAGGCGGAAAAGGATTCCGGAGAAGGTTACAAGGTTGCTTTTATCTGCAAAAGCTTTTCGGACACCTTTTGTTTATCCGTAAAGGAGGAATTTGAAAAAGCGGCCGCAGATTATGCGGATTTATTCACCGTGGATTATTTCGATTCGGAAAACACGGCGGCAACGCAGAATGACCAGATTGAAACATGTACGGCAGCAGGATATGATGCAATTGTTTTCCAGCAAGTGGATGCGGAGGCTCCTGTGGAGGTAGTAAAAGCAGCTCTTGACAAGGGTGTCTATGTAGTGGTTACGACAGGGCACATTGAAGATGACGGAGCGAGCTGGTATGTGGATGCGGATCCTTATCAGCAGGGTGAAATTGTTGTGGATTATGCGATAGAAAACGGATATTGTGATGATGCTAAGATCGCTGTTTTAAGCGGGCCTATCGGAAACTTTCATTCCGATAACAGAGTAGCGGCATTTAAGGATGCCATTGCCGAAAAATCAGATGCGGAATTGGTTGCAACGGAGGTTGCGGAGTGGTCTAAAGATACGGCAATGACCGTGACACAGAACTGGCTGGTTGCTTATCCTGATCTTAAGGTTATTCTGGCCGCCAACGATGATATGGGCATGGGTGCGGTAGAAGCAATTGAAATGGCAGGTATGCAGGACCAGATTAAGGTGTTTGCTATCGACGGAACGGAAGCGGGCATTGAGGCTGTTGCGGAAGGCCGCCTGGGAGCTACCGTGAAGCAGGATGAAAAAGGATATGCGGTGGAAAGTATTAAAATTGCTGCGGATCTCCTTCAGGGAAAAGAAGCAGAAAGCCTAAACATAGACAGTTCCTTGATTACAAGCGATAATGCAGGTGATTACCAGTAAAAAGAAAAACGTGACAATGTTCGAAAGGGTAGAATAAATGGTGGAATACGGAAAAAAAATAAAAGCATATATTGATACGGAAATAGGGCTTTTGCAAAAATTCGATACGGATACCGTGGAAAAGCTGCTGTATGCTTTTATAAAGGCTTATGAAGAGGAAGCGGCCATCTATGTGTTTGGAAATGGAGGCAGTGCAAGCACTGCTTCCCATGTGGCCAATGATTTCAATAAGGGCATATCCGAATACACGGAAAAGAAGTTCCATGTATGCTGCTTGAATGATAATATGGCAACTGTTCTTGCGGTGGCAAACGATATAGGCTATGATGATATTTTTTCCTTTCAGATGAAAAATAAAATCAAAGAGGGAGATCTGGTCATCGGCATCAGCGGAAGCGGAAACAGCCGTAACGTGGTAAACGCTCTGCAATATGCGAAGGAGCAGAAAGCAACGACCGTAGGCTGGGTTGGATTTGACGGAGGAAAGGTATTGGAGGTTGCGGATATTACGTTTCATGTGCCCCTGCCGGACATGCAGATCGTAGAGGACTTTCATTTGATTTTAAATCATATGCTGATGTCCGTAATTATGCAGGAATGGGGAATCAAAGGACATTGCTGAACAAATCCCAAAGCTGATTTGGATAAGAGCACCCGGCAGTCTGCTTTTGTAAAAGCGGCTCGTTCACTTTTGTGGCCTGCAGTCAAAGGACACTCTTTGCATGATATGGGGGTTCATATCATCAGCCAAGTCCATATGCAGGGGATGCTTTAAATAGATATCCAGCTGCTTTTTGTGGGAAAACAGGATACGAATCATCAGGTCCATGTTTACGTTGCGCTCCACGCAGTTTTGTTCAACGTAAATTTCCTCAATACCGTCTATATTTGCTTTCATCTCAGCATATACGGTTTTTATCTTATTGATTTTGTCCTCCGACAGATAGCCGGGCCTGAATTTTATTAATACATAATGCTCCATGGTATACAGCTCCTTTTAAAATTATTTTTATTTTGTAATAGATAAATAATATTAAGTTACAGTCAGCCATGCCGGTTCAATTCCGCTACGCTTCGCCGCACTGCGGCTGAGGGCCGTATAATGGGGAACGTATGGAAATACCGGCAAGCGGGCTTTTCCGCATTACCATACATTTTCCATTGCATGGCTGAATGGTACCCAAATTAAAGTAACGGTGTAAGTTGGTTGTTTCCCTTGACTTTTCCGGATTTAATATGCTATTATATCGAAAAATGATAATAGAATGATTGGTACGCTTTTACACTTATAAGTATATCAGTAATTTAATAAAAATTAAATAAGATAAAGCGATGACGAAGAGAAGTAGCACAACTTATCGTTTCCAGTGAGTGGAGGACAGTGGGAACTCCATAAAATGAATTTGTGTGAATAACACTTTATCAGCTGCAATCTGAACATCCGGCAGATGGTATACGTATCTAAGGCTTAACTTTACCTGAGGGATACCGGTATTTGTTTTAGTAGGTGCGCCGTAGGCTGTGCGATAAACAGCAGGTTTTTAAACCGTAGAGTGACTGTTGAACAGTAATTTAGGTGGTACCACGGGCATATATGTCCGTCCTGAACGTTAAGTTTTGGACGGATTTTTTTTGATTTATAGGAAGATGTCACCGTGTGACTGCATTCGGCGTACAAAGCAGCCAAGTCAAAAGATAAAATAATAATTAGATATAAAGCATAATTGGAAAGTTGGAGGAAATTATGAGTGATTCAAACATTTATCGTAACAGAACCTTAGATAACATTAGTGAAAGTGATGTGGGCGGAACTCTTAAGATAGCCGGCTGGGTGGAAAACATTCGCGACCACGGCGGAGTATCTTTTATAGATTTAAGAGATATGTACGGTGTTGTGCAGGTGGTTATGCGTGATACGGACCTTTTGGAGGGAATTAACAAGGAAGACTGTATTGCTATAGAGGGAATGATTGAGCATAGGGACGAAGAGACATACAATCCTAAAATTCCTACCGGAACGATTGAAATGGCTGCCCAAACCGTTACCGTGCTGGGAAAGGTGTATAAGCAGCTTCCCTTTGAGGTGATGACCTCCAGGGAAATACGTGAGGACTTACGTCTTAAGTACCGTTATTTGGACCTGCGCAATAAAAAAGTAAAGGACAATATTATTTTTCGTTCGGAGGTAATCAGCTTCTTAAGGCAGAAGATGACAGATATGGGATTTTTGGAGATACAAACGCCAATTCTTTGCGCATCCTCTCCGGAGGGGGCAAGGGATTATATCGTGCCTTCCCGTAAATATAAAGGAAAGTTTTATGCTCTTCCACAGGCTCCCCAGCAGTATAAGCAGCTTTTAATGGTATCCGGTTTTGATAAATATTTTCAGATTGCACCCTGCTTTCGTGATGAGGATGCCAGAGCAGACCGTTCGCCGGGGGAATTTTATCAATTGGACTTTGAGATGAGCTTTGCGACCCAGGAGGATGTATTTCGCGCCGGGGAAGAGGTATTGACGGCTGCATTTAAAAAGTTCGCGAACGAAGGATATGCCGTTACGGAGGCTCCCTATCCTGTTATCGCATATAAGGAAGCGATGCTTCGGTTTGGTACGGATAAGCCGGATTTACGTAATCCCTTAAGAATTGTTGATGTGACGGATTTCTTCCAAAGATGTACCTTTAAGCCTTTTCATAAAAAAACGGTGCGGGCTGTTAAAGTTCATGCGGAGATGTCAAAGGGCTTTCATGAAAAGCTTCTGCAGTTTGCCATGTCAATCGGTATGGGAGGTCTTGGATACCTGGAAGTAAATGAAGATATGACGTATAAGGGACCTATTGATAAATTCATACCTGAGGATATGAAGGGTGAAATGATTGAAACAGCCGGATTAGTTCCGGGAGATACTATCTTTTTCATTGCGGATAAGGAAGAAAGAGCAGCTCTTTATGCAGGGCAGCTTCGTACGGAACTGGGGAACCGTCTGGATATCTGTGAAAAAAATGCTTATCGTTTTTGCTTTGTAAATGACTTTCCCATGTATGAATATGATAAGGAGGAAAAGAAAATTAATTTTACGCATAATCCTTTCTCCATGCCCCAGGGAGGATTAGAAGCTCTTATCACCAAGGATCCTTTGGATATTCTTGCGTATCAGTATGATATCGTCTGCAACGGAATTGAGCTGTCGTCAGGGGCCGTAAGAAACCACAGTCTGGATATTATGGTTAAGGCCTTCGAGATTGCCGGCTATACGGAAGAAGATCTGCAGATGAAGTTCGGCGCCTTATATAATGCCTTTCAGTATGGGGCTCCTCCTCATGCAGGAATGGCCCCGGGTGTTGACCGCATGATTATGCTCCTGAGAAATGAGGAAAATATAAGAGAAATAATTCCCTTTCCCATGAACGGTAACGCCCAGGATCTTATGTGCGGTTCTCCCGGTGAAGTAACGGAAACACAGCTTAGAGAAGTCCATATTAAGATAAGGTAACGGTATAAATAAAAATCCTCTTCCCAGTTATAGTGATATATAGGGAAGAGGGTTTTATTCTTTAAAAATATATAATCGTAGGGTGATTTAATACACTATATTACTTTTTACTTGAAAAATAAAATTAAATACCATAAACTTATGGGAAGGAAAACAAGCACGAGCGGAGCGAGTATTTGTTTTCACTTCTGAAAAAAATAAATAAGGTCGGGTATATGTATCGCATAAGCCAGGGAATCAATCAGGAAATCATACAGGATATTAATAGAACGTTATTATTAAGGTATCTTCGGAAGGAAGGTATGTGTTCGCGTGTTCATTTATCCAATCTGACGGGTTTAAAGCAGGCTACTGTTACCAATATCATGAAGGATTTTATTGAATGGGGTTTAGTAAAAGAGGTTGGTTTCTTAAGTGGGAATAAGGGCAGGCGCTGCATTGGAATAGAAGTTAATAATGACTGTTACAGGGTTATCGGCGTACGTCTGGCAAGAAAAAATTATATGGTGGGGCTATTTGATCTTACGGGAAAGTGTATTGCAGACAGTAAGGTGGATATCGCATCCTTAGAAAGCAGCGAACCGATTTTTATTATTCAAAGTATGATAGAGACGGTAAAAAGGACGGTAAAAGATAATGCAGGGGATAAAATTCTGGCTATGGGAGTTGCTGTCCCCGGGCCCTTTATACAAAAAAAGAATAGAATCGGACTGATTACGGAAACGCAGGGCTGGAATGAGATTGATATACAGGAGGAATTCCAAAAAGCCATTAATTTACCTGTTTATCTGGAGCATGATGCAAATGCGGGAGCTTTTGCCTATATGTGGGATTTGAAAGAAAAATATAATAATGAGATATTAATTTACTTTGCGGCGGGGCAGGGTATTGGTTCGGGAATTGTGATGGAAGGAGAAATTTATCAGGGCGCAATAGGAACGGCAGGAGAAATCGGTCATATAACCATCGATTTTAACGGACCTAAATGTGCATGCGGAAATAACGGCTGCCTGGAAAAATATACATCATCCATTGAATATGCAAAAGCGGTAAATAAAGAACTGAAGCCGGCAAGGCAGTATTCCTTTAAAGAAATCATTGCATTATATAAAGAAGGCAATATGGTATGCAGAGAAAAATACAGAAAAGCATGCCGGTTAATGGGGTATGGAATTATTAACCTGATTAACCTGTATAATCCCGGCATCATTATAATAGGAGATGAAATGATTAAGGTAGATGCGGGTGTTATGTATGAGGAAATATGCAATACGGTAAGATCAGGGATAATACCTGAGATATGGAATGAAGTCAGTATCAGAATGAGTGAATATCAGGGAGATCCCATGTTGAATGGGGCGGCAATGATAGCGATTAATGATATATTTGATAAACCGGAGCAATTTATCATAAAGTAGATGCCCGAAGGGTTTTTTGTTTACATTACGTTAATATGAAATTATCATAAAGAAAATAGAGGGATTCCTCTATTTTTTTTGTGAAAATAATACAAAAAATAAAATGCATAATTGTGAATAATATAGAAAATAATAAGCAATTTATAAATAGATTTAATTAATATTGACAAATTATACTTTGTAGTATAGTATTGTTAAATCATATTATTAATTAATTGAATAAATTAATAAAATGAAATAATAGAAAAATGCAAAATTTGTCATTCGTTTATCATTTTACGCATAGGAGAAAAAAATATGGCATATTTGATGGGTGTGGATCTGGGAACGTCCAGTTTAAAGATAGTGATAGCAGATGAAAAGGGAGAGATAAAAGCCGTATCAGCGGCAGATTATCAGTTCGATACCCCCCATAACGGGTATGCGGAGCAGCGGACGGAGGTCTGGTGGCAGGCCTTTTGCAAGAGCCTTTCCCATATAAAAAAAAGCGAACCCTCCTGTATAGGAGAGGTAAAAGGAATCAGCTTTTCCGGACAGATGCATGGGATAGTGTTCTTAGATAAGGATTACCGGGAAATAAGGCCGGCCATCCTTCACTGTGATGCCAGGTCCGGCAGGCAGGTTTCTTACTTAAAGGAGACATTGGGCAGAGAGACCATCCGCAGGGTACTCTTAAATCCCATTTATACCGGCTTTCTTTTGCCCTCCCTGTTATGGGTAAGGGAGACGGAACCGGAGAATTACGAAAAAATCAGGTATATCATGCTGCCGAAGGATTATCTGAAATTCAGGCTTTGCGGCAGGATGATATCCGACTATTCGGATGCCTCCGCTACTCTGGCCTATGACATACAAAACAACTGCTGGGCAGGGGAAATCTTAAAAAAACTGAATATCCCCTCTGCCATATTTCCGGAATGCCAAAATACGGATGCCGTGGTAGGGACGGTCACAAAGGAAGCCTCCCTTTTAACGGGATTGTCAACAGATGTAAGGGTAGTAAACGGAGGCGGGGATCAGGTGATGCAGGCCATCGGCAACGGAGTCATAAAGGAAGGACAGGCAACGGTGAATATCGGCACCAGCGGTCAGGTATGCTTTCAGTCCGGACGGGCGGTGTTAAACCCTCAGTTGAATACGAACACCTTCTGTGCCTATGAGGAAGGAAAATGGATCGTCATGGGAGCTACCATGAGCGCAGGTCTATCCTTGAAATGGTTCAACAGCCTGTTTGCCCATAGGGATTATGAAGAGCTGAATAACAGGGTGAAGGAAATCGTACCGGGAAGTAAGGGGCTCTTATTCCTGCCCTACTTAACGGGAGAGAGAACCCCTCATCTAAATCCGGAACTAAGCGGTATGTTCCTGGGGATGAAGCCCAACACGGACCGTTACCAGATGACGAGGGCGGTCATGGAGGGAGTGGCCTATTCTCTGAAACAGTGCTTAGAGCTATGCCTTGCTATGGGGCTATCTGCCGATATTCTGGTAGCCTCCGGAGGCGGAGCCAGAAGCGGACCCTGGTTACAGCTGCAGGCAGACATCTATAACAAGGCATTACGGGTAAATGCCACGGAGGAACAGGCAGGACTGGGAGCAGCCATAGTGGCAGGCAGCGGCGTGGGCAGCTTCTCCTCCATAGAAGAGGGCTGCCGGCAGATGGTGCATTATAAGGACAGGATTTATACACCCGATGCAAAGAACCATGCTATCTATGAGGAATATTATGAGCTGTATAAAAGAACCTATGAAGAAAGCAGCCGGGTCCTTATGGAGGTTACGGAGCTGGGGAAAAGGTACGGTTAATGATATTAGCGAAAGAATTCGGCCGGAAGCAGGAGGTATTTTACAAAAGAAGTAAGAAGCATGGAACGGCCGGGGGAAGAGCATAGAGG
>CAMJWQ010000082.1 GCA_946409475.1 uncultured Lachnospiraceae bacterium | reverse complement strand
TTCACATAACGCTTCCGCCGCTGAAGAGGTTTCTTCCGATATGCTTCCATTGCCGGTTGCCAGTGAAATAATCGTCGACATAGGTCCAAAGCAGATTAAATTTACCGTAATAACGAATGCTAAAAGAATAGCAATCCCTGCCTGGCTCCGTACCAGATACCTGCTGTGCTTTTTCATTTTCCGGCATGCAGCCATGATAACAATGGCCGCAGCCAATACAACTGCAAAAAATATCAACTGTGGTATACAGGTTTTAATGATATTTAATACATCTGCCATATTAATGTTAAGCATTCTCAACCCTCCCAAATTATATTTCTTTTGTCTTATGGAAATACCCTTAAGACAAAATTATTATAATACAAAAGCAACGGATTGCTTTCTGTTTGGCACAATCCGTTACTTTTTAGACACTTTTGGTATTATCCTTAATATTTGGTTTTTGGATTTATTTAAATTGCACAAATAAAGAAATTTGTTTTTGTTTATTATTCTTAGTACTATCCTTTCTTAATAGGACGAGGTATCAGAATACGCAGGATAAACCAGTTGTTTTCCGTTTTTATTGTCATGGTACCTCCGTATTTCTGTGTTATCATATGTATACTTTTTAAACCATAACCATGATAAACCTTATTTTTTTTCGTTGTATTCGGCAGACCATTCTCCAAAACAGGAACTTCCTCACTATAATTTTCAAATCTTATCATCACTAATTGATCTTTTGCATAAACTCTGGTCCGAATCAGCCGCTTTTCCGCATTCTCCTGCTTTTCTACGCTCTCTATGGCATTATCCAGGGCATTCCCAAATACGGAGCAAATATCCACCGTAGTCATAAATCCGATAAGCGTCCCATCTGCCACACAGGTAAAATTAATATGATAAAGGGAACAATAAGCACTCTTCATGGTCAGCAGCACATCCAACACATGATTTCCGGTCCGAAATTCGGATTCATACATCTTTATCCTGTCTTCCATCTCTGTCAGATAAAGCTCTCTTGTCTCTGAATCCGTCTCCTGCCTGATGGCAATAATCTGGTGCTTCAGGTCATGATACTTCTGATCCAAAATTTCTATGTTACTGCGGGACATCTGATACTGCTTGTACTGATTGGACAGAATATTATTCATGGCTTCCATTTCATGAGCAAGCTGACGCTTTTGACGTTCATCCTGCTGGGTATACAAAAGCAGTACCCCGCAGAAATCCACCAGTGTCCTTATGTAAAAAATCTCCAATAGATTTGTTCCGCTAAAGGGCGTATTCATATTCGTAAAACTGATATTGCTGAATAAAAAAACGGAAAATGCAATCAAAACCGTACTGGCCATTTCAGCAGGTTTTACACCGATTCCCCTGTCCCGGGGCAGCTTTTTTGCTTCCAGCCAAAAGTCTATGGGGAACGCCAATCCGAAAATCAAAAAGCAAAAGAGATTACGTATCCCTATATTCTGTGTCATTCCCTGATTTACAAAATAACTGTAGATCTGCCATTCCAATGCCGCCGTAAATTCTGCCAAAACAAACGCCTTGGCACAGCAGAAGCCGATATCGGCATAGGATACATTGCAGGTAGTATATAAATAGAGAAACATCAGCACCACCGCCGTTATCATGATAGGCATCCATAAGGCGATTGGTGCGTCTCCTGTCATACAGAGTAAAACGCTCTGGATGACCAGCCAGAATACACAGATTACAATCAGCTTCCAGCCGTACATTTTCTTTCTCAAAGCAATGACATATATTGTACAGGCAGCCCATTCGGCAACTGCCGTATATAAACGCGGAATATCTTCCAAATTCGTCATAATTCTCCTCACACATAATCTGCCAGGGCATCCATGAATGATTTTTTGCGGGAACGTGATATCTGTAATTCATCTCCGCCGACAATGACATTATTTTGTACTACACCTTCCACAAAACGCAAATTCACCAGAAAGCTATTATTACATCTGACAAACTTATATTCCGACAATAATTTTTCAGCATTCTTCATGGAATCCCTGGTGCTGAAAGAATTGTCACTTGTATGAACAATTATCTCATGTTTCTTGCTTTCTATATATTGGATTTCTTCCACATTCAGCCGCATCATTCCATTTTTTATACGCATACTGAAATATGCCGTTTTCCGTCCCTTAATCTGAATGACCGCTTTATGTAATTCCTGTGAAAAAGCGAAATAAGATACCGGCTTTAACAAATAATTCATAGCCTTTACCGCATAGCCTTTAATTGCATATTGGGCCATATTCGTAATAAACAGTATGATCACATCCGAATCTGCTTTTCTTATAAGCTCTGCGGCACGTAACCCATCCATACAATGCATTTGAATGTCTAAAATAATGATGTCATATTCCGCCTTAAATTCTTCCGCTATATCGGCACCATCCGCAAATGTTGTGACCTTAAGTTTTTCTTTAAATTCTTCTTCATATCTGCTGACAAAGTCACATAATGCCTGCCTGCTTTTTTCATCATCATCAACAATAGCTAAATGGACCAAAAATTACACCTCTTTTCCTTAAACCAAACTTAATTATAGCTTAAAAGCCACGTGGCTTCAACCACGTGGTAATTATTTATGTAGATTATTTCCTTTTTCAGTAAGCATTAGCCATTCTTCTAAAAAAATCACATTCTTCATCATTACACAATTGCCCCAATGGCTCTTGTATTGTAACATGAAATACATGATATAACGGTGTTTCTTCATTCCCATATATTTTGTATTCATAATATACATTATTTTCTTTTAATTTTGCTTCCAATTTTGGTGCCTGTTCTTTCAGAAAATCGCCCACAGCTGTCATGATATATACCGGAGGGAACTTACAATTAACATGGTCTGTCACATTAATTAATTCTCTTTCTTCTTTTGAGCCCTTATTGGGAAGAAAATCATTCATCAATTCCACATCCTGCTCCCTACCGATAATCGGGCTACCATAAATCTCATAGGCTCCGCAATTCATCGCTACTGCCGTTGGTATAAACTGATTCGGAATCTTAAAATTATAATGTGCAGCGTAATTGGAATCCGTACATATAGCTGTATATAGTCCCAATAAATGAGCTCCTGCAGAATCACCTGCCATAAATACATTACACATATCAAATTGATACTCTTTCTGATTTTCATACATCCAGGAAATAACTTTATTTGTATCCTCTAAGGGTGCCGGATATTTCGTTTCAGGAGCAAGGCGATATGAATAATTTACAACTGCAAATTTTCTCTGTGCCAGGCTCATACCATAAAATTGATATACGTTTTTATCACCATAAACCCAGCCGCCGCCATGTACAATAACAATAACGGGCAGGATACCTTTTTCTCCCTTAGGACGATAGACATCCAATAAATTCCAAATCGAATCGTGCCCATATTGGATATTATCAAATCTGATAATATCATCCGGTGTAGTCAGCCCGGCATCTCTCCTGTCATCTCCTTCTCCAAATTCCTTTCTTATTTTTTCACTTGTTTCAGACATAATTAACCTCCGCTCATATTACTATTGATTATTTTCATTAGAATGCCATTTTCTATATTCTCCAATTGTTTTTCCGGTAAACCGCTTAAAAACTTTGCAGAAATACGTAATATTATAATAGCCACAGTGCTCTGAAATATCTTTAATTGTCAAACCTGTGTTAGAAGATAATCTTTTCGCTTCACTAATTCGAATCATGGATAAATACTCCACAAAAGTCTGTCCTGTTCTATTCTTAAATATATGGCTCAAATAATAAGGACTGATCCTCACATAATGAGCACAATCAATTAATGAAATATCCTCATTAAAATAACTATTTACATATTCCTTAGCCTTCATAATATATGATTCTATTTTGTCTGCATTTTCAATGTACAATCCCTTTATTTCCTGCTTATCAGAATGAAGCTCTTTTATACTGTCCTTATATGAATTTTTCATGCAGGAAAAAGAATCATAAATATTACCTATCCCATAAAGGTATTCTATCCCTGTTTTTTCTTCCATGCACTTTGCCACCAGCAAAGCCACTTCCCTGCACCAGCTTTTCTGCTCTTCCCTTTCCAGTTTTAATGGCACAAAAAGCATAATAACAATACCATGTTCTGTAATCGTTATGAGGAAATCACAAATAGTGCCCAATGCCTTGTCCAGCTCCTCATGTAAAGCTCTCCTGCTGATATTTCTTTTTGTTTTCGGTAAAAACGTAGCAATACAGCCATACGAAAAATCGATTCCATTTATGTTGCAATAGGTTTCAAAATCGCTTTCTTCACAGGTCTCTGAAAAAATAGACATTAAGATCTCATTCCCCAGAACAGGATTTACTAAACTTAAGGCTGACTTTAATTGATTGTGTTTCTGCGTTTCTTCCCTTTCCATTTCTACATTTTTAAATAATCTATTGATCACTTCTATTTTTTCTTCTCTTTTTCCAGGCTTTAATATATATCCGTCAGTTCTAAAATCCAGCGCTTTTTTTATATATTCAAAATTACTGTAAGCCGTATTAATAATAAAATGCGTACTACAGTCCTTATGCTGTAAAAGCTCAATGACTTCTATTCCGGATAAGCCCGGCATACATATATCTACAATTGCTATATCCGGTTTAAGTTGTTCCAGCATTTGTTTTAATTGGATTCCATCTCCCGCTAATCCGGATATGATAATATCAGGAAACTCTTTTCTTATAAATAATTCTTCGCTTTTCAGTGATAACGGTTCATCATCAGCTATAACCATTGTAAGATTCATTTTTCACACTATCCTTCCTTGGGAAGCGAAATAACAATTTTAAATCCGGGATTGATATTTTTCATTTCAAACAGCACATCATAGTGATAGAATAATTGCAGTCTATGATAAATATTTCGAATACCTATATGATTTGATGAGCTGATCCTATAAAAATCATCTGACATTTCTTCACAAATATGCCGGATCTGCTCTTCTGTCATACCAACTCCATTATCACTGACTTCCAAAAAAATCCTTCTGCCCGCCTCATATGTTTTAATACAGACCCAGCCATCTTTTACCTTCATACCTATACCATGCTGTATGGAATTTTCCACTAAAGGCTGTAATATCATACAGGGCATGGAAAACTTCAAGGTCTCTTCTGCAATATCAAAAGAATAAGAATATCTTCCTTCATAACGATATACCTGGATAGCTACATACTCCTTTAGATTCTTCACCTCTTTTTCTAATGTCACCGTCTTAGTAATATTATCGAGATTATACCTTAGAAAGGAAGCCGTAATTTCCATCAGCTCTGCTGATTTATCAGCATTTTCGATACGGGCCAGCGATGATATCATATTTAGCGTATTAAATAAAAAGTGTGAATTGACCCTTGATTGCAGAAAATCAAAATGGTTCTTTTGAAGGTCACTATAAATACGTAAATTTTCCATTTCTGCAGAAACAAGCTGCTCTTTAATATCTGCATTTTCTTCTATTTTTCGCATTTGGGACTGTATAATTTTTATCATTCTGTTAAAGGCATTAGCAAAATCATCAAATTCATCATTGCTTCCAATCTGAATTGGCCGTGCCTGAAAAACATCCTCTTCAATAGATTTAACACCTTTCATCATCATGGCAATTGATGAAGACACTCCTTGTATGACTTTATACAGATAAATAGTACAGCAGAGCATTGTCAAAATAAGCATAAATAACTGAAATGCAAAGATTGCTTTTTGCAAAAAACTTAAATGCAGTTCCAAATCACTTATGACGGTAAGCTTGGCCGAATATACATTTTGAAAGCTTAAATTAATATAAGAATATACTTCCTGTAATTCTTTATATTGACTTTCTAATTCCCCATAGTCATAATAATTACTTTCATTATTATTAAGATATTCCTGTAATTTTCTCATTAATAGATCGCTTTTTAACATATACGTCTCTATGGTTTTATTGGCATCTGCTGTTTCGCGCAGAAACTTTTTATTTATTTGTAAGTTGGTTTCTTTTAGGTACTTTTCAACTGTTTCTCTATTTGCAAAATATTCTTCTACACTTGATTCATAAAAATATAAATAGGTCAAATTGACACTGTTGTTTATCCGTACTACTGCTTTCTCAAGGTTATTCACGGCAATTAGTTCCATTGTTGCGTTTGAATACTGATAGGATACATAGATATTTCCAAGTACAGCAGTCAGAAGAAATATGATAACAAATAAACCAACTATTACATATCCAAATGCATATTTTTTCTCAACTGTATTCAGGAATCCTTTTTTTATCATTTTATGACCTCATCGTAGTTTTCGAATGTCACCCATTGTATGTCCGTAAATATATTATCCGAACTATACTTACCTGTTTTGATATATTCTGCGATTTCCTCTACGACCTGACGTCCCATTTGATAGGTATCCTGCTTTACGACTCCGTCAATAACCTGGTTCTTAATCCCTATATTGACATCGAACCCAAGGATGTATTCATATTCGGACCTACGTTCATCATATATCTGACTTAGTGTCTGACCCCCGGTTCCTTCTAAACAAACCAGTATGTCGGCTGTTTCATGAAGCTTCTGATATAGATTCATAAAAGTCAGCCCGTCATAATTATCATATTGAACATCCATAATTTCTATTTCCGGATAATCCTTCACAGCATCCCTGACCCCCTCCAAACGCTGTTCAAGATTTAGATAACCGGGCTCACCGGAAATAATTCCCACTTTTACCGCTCTCCTGGTTAAATCGATTAGTTTTTCACCCATCATTTTTCCGGCTTCATAGTTATCCGTTCCAATATATAAATGTTCAGAAAAATCTTTTATATCAGTATCTACGCATATAATCTTCATCCCCTGATCATATGCCCCCTGTAAAGCTAACCGAAATTCAGGATTCTCGTTTCCCTGAATAACAACAGCATCCACCTGTGCTGCAATCTGCTGCTTCAGAATATCTGTCATTTGTGCAATATTGTAGTTTAATTGGGGAATTATTATACTAATATCAATATTATACTCTTCACCTATTTTTGCTTCTTCCTCTTGAATTCCGTTTGCAATTTCACTCCAGTAGCCGTCATCATCATGTGGCAATATAACCGTCACTCTGGTAACAGGATAAACTTCCCTTGTTTCCGTATTATTAAAACAAAAGTAAGCTAAAGACAAACCAGCCATCGCTATTGGTATTATGAGCAACCATACCTGCTTTTTTATCAAATTAGTAACCTCCAACCCAAAAGTGCCGGTAAATTCTCTCTTTTTCAGTGTATCAAATTCAACTGACAGATTCAACAAATTGATTTTGGATAAAAGTACCTAAATGCTATTTATTAGATGCATATTTACGCATATCAAGAGCAACTGCCACGATAATGATCAATCCTTTTACAATATATTGCCAATATGAGCTTAGTCCAACAAATGTTAATCCATAATTTATCACACTAAATATAATGACACCAAGAAAAGCACCGGGTACATTTCCAATACCTCCTGCGAAAGATGCCCCTCCAATAATGCAGCTGGCAATTGCATCCATTTCATAGCCCTCGGCATATGTCGCCGTTGCGCTGCCCGTACGTGCTGCAATCATACATCCCGCAAGTGCGGCAAGGGCGCCCGACAGCATATATACAAACATGTCTACCTTGAACACATTGATTCCCGCTACCTTTGCAGCCTCCCTGTTTCCTCCTGTCGCATAGATATTCTTACCAAGAGTTGTCATATTAAGGAGAATAAATATAAATATCATAACGACAAAAGCAACTATAATAAGGTAAGAAACTCCAAAAATAGAACCTGTGCCAAATTTTAAAAAGGTTTCTTTAAATCCGGCTAACGGCTGGGAGTTGTTAGGTGCTTTTTTTAAAAATAAAAGGTTCGCACCATAAATAATCATTTGCATTCCCAACCCTGCCAAGAAAGCAGGAACCTTGTATTCCGATATTATTACACCGGTAATTGCTCCCATTACAAGTCCTACTATAATGGAAACTGCAATCGGTATCCAAATCGGCAGTTCCGGCAGGCTTACCCAAAATTTTAAATAATAGGCGGCCTGTTGGGCCAATGTGCCGGAGATGACGGCACCCAGGCCTGCCAATCGCCCTACCGTCATATCCATTCCCCCGGCAATAATCACCACTAACATGCCCATTGCTAATAAAATTTTAGGTGCACTTTGAATCAGCACATCACTTAATACTCTAACGGATATAAATGACGGAGAAATTACTGCTATTATTATTATCATAAACACCAGGCATATGTATAATATATAGTCTACCACATATTTTGAGATACTCTTTTTTTTCATTATATTTCCTCCCGGATATCCTTATATGTACTTGCCAATAACATGATTTTTTCATCTGTTACTTCTGATTCTTCTAAAATTCCCGACATATGTCCTTCACACATAACCATAATACGATCTGACATTCCCATAAGTTCCGGCATTTCAGAGCTGATCATTATAACACATTTTCCATTTCGGGCCATTTCCTCCATCAATTCGTAAATTTCATATTTTGCACCGACATCAATTCCCCGTGTGGGTTCATCTAAAATCAAAATATCCGGCTGTGTTAAAAGCCATCGTCCCAGTAAGACCTTCTGCTGCGTTCCTCCGGACAGTGACTGAATTATAGTTTTTAATGCAGGGGTCTTTATTGACAAAATATCAACATATTTCTGAGCAGCCGCATTCCGTTTTTTATAATCGATAAAATGCAATCCTTTCCTGGAAAATTCTTTTGGATTAACATTTTGCTGAACAATAAGTGTATTATCCACTACAGACGAAGAACCAATGATACCCGTTTTTCTTCGGTCCTCAGTCAGCAAAGCCATTCCATTTTTAATAGCATCCCTTGGTTTTTTAATAACTATTTCCCTGCCGTTTATATGTATGGTGCCTTTACTAATCTCTCTAAGTCCAAAAATGGCTTCTATGAGTTCACTTCGCTGCGAACCTACTAATCCTCCAATACCAAAAATCTCGCCCTTTCGAACAGTAAAACTAATGTCTTGGAAAGAATAGGGATTTGTACTCGTCATTCCTTCCACCCTTAGAAATTCTGTACCCGGTTTATGGCTTTTTGGCGGAAATCGATTACTCATTTCCCGTCCGACCATTTTGCTGACGATACTGTCGGTAGTCGTCTCACTGGCCTTCCAGGTGCCCACATTTTTTCCATCCCTCATGATTGTTATATCATCGGATATCTGAAGTATTTCGTCAATTTTATGGGAAATATATATAATTGCCACGTTTTCTGTTTTTAACTGCTTAATAATCTTAAACAAAATTTCTGTTTCTGTCTCTGTTAATGAGGATGTAGGTTCATCCATAATGATTATCCTGGCTCCTATTGAAACTGCTCTGGCTATCTCCAAAAGCTGACAATATGCCGATGAAAGCTCAGAGACTTTTTGTTTGGGGTCGATAGTTAAACCGATTTTATTAAATACCTCTTTTGTTTCATTTATCAGCTTCTGATGATCCACCCAATGAATGCCCATCTTTTTGACATAAGGAATACGCCCCAAAAAAATATTTTCACTCACATTCTGTGGTCTTACCGGGTGCAATTCCTGATGAATCATTGAGATTCCCAGATCCATAGCATTTTTGGGATTAGATATACTTACTTTACTTCCATTAATCAATATAGAACCCTTATCCGGGGAATAAATTCCATAAACGCACTTCATCAGGGTTGATTTTCCCGCACCGTTTTCTCCCATTAATGCATGAACAGTTCCCTGTTTTACCCTTAAGGAAACTGAATCCAGAGCTTTTACTCCCGGAAAGAATTTTTCCATTTCCTTTACCTCTAAAACATACTCGGAATTTTCCATATCTTTTTTCTCCCGTTGCTATAAAAGACCGGGCTTTAAAAACCCGATCTTTTATTTTTTTTCACTACTACCGATCCGTCAGTACACTAATCCCGTATCAGTAATATCATAGGTCGCATCATCTAAATTATCTGCCGTAATGGATATATAATCAATGATTACACTGTGTCCGTCCACGGTAACACCATCAATACCAATGGAATCCGTTGTGACTTCTTCATTGTTCGCAAGCAGGCTCATCAATTTATAAATAGACTTTGCAAGTTTAACCGGATTGTTCAGGCTGGTTTCGAGAAGAGTTCCGTTTTTAATGGCTTCACATCCGGCTGCGGTAGCATCAACACCTACAACCGGAATATGGTTACTGTCATCTGTCAGATAACCGTGTGCCTGCAGTGCTGCAATTGCTCCTAATGCTTCATCATCATTATCAGCAAGAATACAATCAATATCTTCACCATAATTTGCTAATAAGGCTTCCACATTTTCCTGCGCTTCTGAACGCGAGAAATCGCAAATTACACCATTAATAGAATCTCCTCCCTTAACTCCTGAAACATCATCACCGCCAATACAGGTGCCCAGTTCATAGCCTGCTCCTTCAATGGCTGCAAGACTATAAGAGGAGCGGTTGATAGTATCACTGAATGTCTGCATTCCCTGCAATAGAATAAAATCTACTTTGCCGTTTCCATTTCGATCCCAACCGTCATTGCTGTTAAAGTAATCAACAATGGCATTTCCCATATTTTCACCCGACCGGGTGGAAGCAGAGGATACATACCATAAATCTTCATAATTAGCAAAATCCTCTTCGGATGGACTTGTTGTATTTGCAAATATAGTAACGATACCTTTTTCCTTACATTGATTTACAATTTCACTGGTCGCCGCAGTATTTATATTATTTAAGACCAAATAATCCGGATTTTGCGTAAAAAAGTTATTCAGGTTATTATCCTGCGTGGAAATATCATTCTGGCTGTCGGCATCCGTAACTGAAATCGCTCCGTCCGCTGCCGCAACATTATTCAGACACTGACGTGCATTAGATATAAAAGTATCCGCAAAGTTGTACCAAATAACACCTGCTTTTGCTGTTGCGTTACTGCTCACAGCTTCTGCACTGTCAGTTACATCACTTTCCTCTGCATTGTCAGACACATCGCTTTTCGTATCCGTACTGTTTGTTGTACCTGATGATCCACAACCAACCAGTAATGATGCTGCCATGCTGACTGCCAGCAGTATTTGTAACCATTTTCTTTTCATTTCGTTTCCTCCCATACTTGATTTGTTTTAATATGCTGCAGCATTTTTATTACATAAAAAGTATAACATCCGGTTTTCACCCTTTATATTCAAGATACTTGCAAATGCATTACAAATAATTGCGATATCTGATACATAAATAAATTGCAGTTTTTTGCTTTTCGCAAAAAACTGCAATTTATTTATAACAATAAGAG
>CAMJWQ010000081.1 GCA_946409475.1 uncultured Lachnospiraceae bacterium | reverse complement strand
GATAAGACTTCTCTTTATGATAATATTACTTTCTTTCCATATGGAGCTTGCCGTATCTTCAATTTCTCTTGGAAATATTTTATTGGATACATTAATACCCACACCGATTACAATATGGTTAATATAATCCATTTCGGCGCTCATCTCCGTAAGGATTCCGCATATCTTCTTTTCGTTCATAACGACATCATTGGGCCATTTTATCCAGACTTTATGATCGGTCATCTCTTCTATCGCCTTGGCCACCGCCAGTCCCATTATCAAGGTCAGCATGGAGGCATTTTCAGGTGAAAAATCCGGTTTTATCAATAGGCTCATAAATATACCGGTACCGGGAGGTGACTGCCAGGTGCGCCCCCTTCTTCCTTTTCCGGCCGCCTGTTTTTCTGCCACAACCAGGGTACCGTGCAATGCACCTTCATCCGCCAATTGTTTTGCCGTATTATTTGTAGAACCAACCTCATCATAATAGTAAATGCTTTTACCCATAATGCTTGTCTGCATATCACTGGCAATTTCACTTACCGATAAAATGTCCGGCGAGGAAACAAGACGATATCCTTTATTTTGAAATGCCTCAATATGATATCCTTCTTCCTTTAACTGTTTTATAACCTTCCATATGGCCGTACGCGAAACGCCCAGAAGCTCACTCAGTTCCTGACCGGATATATATGTATTGGATTTTTTTAAGGCCGCTAATACTCTTGTTTTCATTTTTCCCTCCTAATACCGGCGCTGCATTGCATAAATTTTCATATTAAAAACATGCTGTTTTTCTGTTGTCATCATTGTTATGCAAAAAAGGATATGGCCGCAATAATTACCAGAAAAACCATTAATAAAATAAACATAATTGCTAACACTTTATTTTTCCCCTTATAAGCCTTTACACCGTTTAGAAGGGATAATAAAGCCCCCAGCAAATACATAACGGGGAATAACGCTTCCTTTTTTTCAGGCCCGCTAAAATAGATAATGGCTAATAACAAAATAATAAAGCATATCATCATATTTATGATATTCAGTAGCATTTGGCATTTTATTTTCATATGTCCGACCCTTTTCAATCCATTCTATAATCCGATAAGGTTGCGACCATTACCGCCTTAATCGTATGAAGACGGTTTTCTGCCTGATCGAATATTACCTCGGCATGCTTTTCAAAAACCTCCTCCGTCACTTCATTTCCCTTAACGGCAGGAAGACAATGCATAAAAACGGCAGATGGTTTTCCTGTTTTTTCCATGAGGCTCTTATTTACCTGATAAGGTTTTAATAAGGCAATTCTTTCCGCTGCTTTCTCTTCTTCACCCATGGAACACCAAACATCGGTATAAACAGCATCTGCACCGACTATCTTTTCCATATCCTCCGTTATTTGAAGCTCACATCCCGTGATTTCAGCATAGGAATGGCATAATGCAACAAGCTCTTCATCCGGCCATAAGGCTTTAGGTGCTAAAATGGTACAGTGGACACCTAATTTTGTACATCCGATCATCAGGCTGTTCGCCATATTATTCCTGCCGTCACCAATGTATACAAAATGAAGACCCTGCAAATAACCAAACTGTTCCTTTAATGTCAATAAATCCGCCAGAATTTGTGTGGGGTGATACCGGTCCGTTAAACCGTTCCAAACAGGTACATTACTGTACTTTGCTAACTTTTCGACTGTTTCATGTTTAAATCCCCGGAATTCAATCCCGTCAAACATTCTGCCCATGACACGGGCCGTATCCTCAATGCTTTCCTTGTGACCCAGCTGAATATCATTTTTACCAAGATATTCAGGATGTGCCCCTTCATCAATGCAGCCTATGGTAAAGGCGCACCGGGTCCTTGTTGAGGGTTTTTCGAAAATAAGGGCAATATTCTTACCCTTCAGGGCATCCCCCAGTATCCCTCTTTTTTTCTTATTCTTTAAATGCGCCGCTAATTCCAATAAATATTCAATTTCATCCTTGCTAAAGTCTTTCAGAGTTAAAAAGCTTCTGCCTTTTAAATTCATATTAATTCCTCCCATATATTGATGTACTTATTCTATAAATCGGATATCTGTTATTATCTGAGCAAAAACAGGTATGTCGTCTTTTTTACAGCCTGCCGATTTATCCTTAATCTTTTTCCATAAATCCTCTGTCGTATAAATACAGTATTTGTAAATTTTATAAAATTTTGCGCTGGCCTCCAGCATGGAGACACATAAAAATGTATAATTCCAATCCTTCTTCAGTTTCAGAGTGACGGCTATGGAAGGATATATATATTCCAACAAGGTTCGAAGATTCATACCGGTTAAAGGAAGCTTATAGATTTCAGCCAGCTTTTCTCTCATTGTCTCCGAAATACTTAATAGCTTATTTACGTAAAACAACTCATCATGGTTCTGCAGGAGATAATAAATTTTACCCTCCAGTCCATAAAGAAATCTATTCGTATCATAATACCCTGCCAGAATATTTTTTTTACTCCTTTTTCCTTCAAAATATAATATTCTTCCCAGATTAATTTGGGGTTCTATTTGATAAACCGTTACGCCCTGGGGGATTTTCACTTTTTTTTCGTGTCCGATGCCGAAGATCCGTATCACTATAATATCTTTATAATTCCTGTCAACAAGAGAACCTAAGGGTACATTATTAATAGCCCCTCCGTCCATGTACTTTTTGCCATGCAGCTTTTCATTTTTAAATACCGGTAAATAACTGCTGGCTAATAAATAGTCATGAAGGAGCCCTTTTTCAATTTCCTTCACATCCACATCCAGATGTTTAAAATCTGTCAGGGAAAAAGTGAGCAGATAAAACTCTATACTGCCGTTTCGGATGTAATCCTCATCAATATTATCGGCAATTAATTTTTTTAAGGGAGTTATATCGGCCCCACCCTCACGTATAATCCTTAAAATCTCCACTAAAGCCTCATGGCTTGGAACCTGCTTATGGAATAATTCTATCATTTTCTCGTCATCTACATTCATGACTTGCGAAAATGTAATGTTTTCCCATAAATATTCGGCCCTTTCCACATCGCCCATACAGATAAGGGCTCCATTTAATGCGCCAACACTGGTACCCGCAACACCTTTTATCTTAACCCCCGCTTCCTTCAGTGCCTTCCATGCCCCAATCTGATAAGCTCCCCTGGCTCCGCCACCTTCCAGTACAATTCCATATTCCTTACTTAAATCCAGTACAGGCTGCATACCAACCTCTCCTATCACATTTAACTAAAACGAGGTATCTCTTATAAATTAAACAGGCTGAGTCTGCAGGCAGTCTCACATGTCATGAATTAAAAACAAGGAATTTCCTACTTACATAAGAAATTCCTTCATCATATTTTAGGTTTCCTTATAGGAACAAAGTGGGTAATTCTTAAGGGGCCTGCAGCACTTTCATAACACCTATTCTTTTTTAACAATTTCTGCAAAAGAAGTGGCAAGGCCGGCTAAGCCTTGTAAATCCGAGGGAATGATAATCTTTGTAGCATTCCCGTCCGCTGCCTTTGCAAATGCCTCCAAACTCTTTAATTGCAGTACCGCAGCATCCGCACCTGCCTCTTTTATGAAACGGAGGCCATCCGCCGTAGCCTGCTGAATATCAAGAATCGCTTTTGCCTGTCCCTCTGCTTCTCTAATCATTTTTTCCTTCTGCGCTTCGGCACGTAAAATAGCTGCCTGCTTTTCCGCCTCCGCATCCAGAATCACAGATGCCTTTTTACCTTCCGCTACAAGTACGGTAGCAGTCTTTTCTCCTTCCGCTCTAAGGATTGACTCTCTTCTTTCCCTTTCCGCCTTCATTTGCTTTTCCATAGCATCCTGAATGGCAGCAGGAGGAATTATATTTTTAAGTTCCACTCTGTTCACTTTAATACCCCAAGGGTCCGTTGCTTCATCCAGAGAAGCTCTCATTTTTGTATTAATTACCTCCCTTGAGGTTAAAGTCTGGTCAAGCTCCATATCACCAATAATATTTCTTAATGTTGTTGCCGTTAGATTCTCAATGGCCATAATAGGATTTTCCACACCATAGGCAAATAATTTAGGATCCGTTATCTGAAAGAATACAACGGTATCAATTCTCATGGTAACATTATCTTTTGTAATAACAGGCTGTGGTGCAAAATCCACCACCTGCTCCTTTAAATTTATTTTCTTTGCCACACGGTCAATAAATGGGATTTTAAAATGAACACCTACCGACCATGTTGTCTGATAGCCTCCCAATCTCTCCAAAATCATGGCATGAGCCTGCGGTACTATTTTTACACAGGATGCCAAAATAATTAAAATCAGCGCAATTAATACAATCGCAACTATTTCCATTTTATAAATCCTCCTTTTTCTCCTCTACAATGAGTTTAACACCGTCAACAGCCAGGACAACCACCTGCGTATCCTTAGGAACAGCCATATCTTCCCTCCTGGTTCTGGCCGTCCAAATCTGCCCCTTTAAATTAACCAGACCTTTTCCATGCAAATTATCAATATCCTCAGTAACGATAGCCGTCATGCCTATAATACCTTCCACATTTGTTTTCGTTCTGCTTTTATTAATGTATTTAACCGCTATGGGCCGCGTACTCCATAATAAAACAATGGAAACCACTAAAAACAGTAAAATCTGTACAAATATGGGTGCACCAAACAATGCTCCGATAAAGGCGATCAACGCACCGCCTGCAAACCAAATAGTTGTCAATCCCAAAGTAATGATTTCTATCACGAGCATTATTATTAAAATCACTAACCATGTAATTGTTTCCATTACATTATCCCTCTTTTCCGCGGACATCTGTTAATAATATATCCATATCATACTATAATTTATGCAGTTTTACAATAATAAAGGACGGAATCCATGTAAAAAAATCCAATTTATCGCAGGCACTAAAAAAAGACGGATACATTCCGTCTTTTTAAATTTATCTTTGTTCTACCAGAAAACATGATTACCGATTGCAATACCCTGTCTTCCGCTTCTTACGTTTCTAAAATGAGTCGCCGAGCCTATATTGCTGGAACCATTTATGGCTTCCTGTGCTGCCTGCAGACAATCTGCCCTGACACCTGCGTTTACAAGAGAAGCCACTTTACCGCTTCCCGCCGGAGTAAACTGTCCGCTTGCATAAATAACCTCATATACCGAATTCGGATAGGCCTGGCTTCTGACACGATTCATGACCGCTGCCGCAACACCCAGCTTACCTTCATAGCTCTCTCCGCCCGCTTCGCATTGTACCAATGCACCAAGAAGCAGGGCATCATTTCCGGTCGCCGCAACTGCTCCGTTATTAACTTTGGCAGTCTCTGCCGCCTTTTTAGCTGCAGCCTCGGCTTCCGCCTTTTTCCTGGCTTCTTCTCTTGCCTGAATTTCTTCAATTGTCTCTGCCTTCCCCAGCTCCAGCTCTATCGAAACATAGTCGCAGGATACGTAGCCGACTTTGTCGGCAGTTATGGCAATAACGGCCCAGTTATCCTTTACCTCAACCGCCTCTAATTTTTCTCCGACCGATACAAGACCCAGTACGGGCGAGTCTAAAGACATTCCTTCTCTAACACGCAAAGTTTCCGTAGTTACGGTTGCCGTCAGGTTTCCTTCTTCCTCTGCTATTGCCTTTGCCTGGTCTCCAAAAGCCAAATATTCATTATTCGCATAGCCTGTCACATCCCCGGAACTGATTTTCGTCCACTCGGGTCCTGCTTCTAAAATCTCTGCCGAACCGCCTTTGTACAGCTTCCCAACGACGGTTGATTCCGTAGAAGGCTCCAGCCGTATATTCATCGCTTCATTCACGTTTGCCATAACCTTGGAATCCCATTCCGAAGCCTGGCCTGCCGGCTCATTTTCCAATGTATTATTCGGTGATGCCTCACTATTTTCTGCCGTCGTATTATATGAAACCTCTATAATTTTCGTAACTCCTGCTGTTAAAGTATCCAGGCTGTCATTATCAGCAGCTCTTACAGCGATATAATCCTTTGTCACTACGCCAGTCATAATTATCATAACAGCCAATGCCATTAATAAATATTTACCTGACTTATTTTGTAATAAATCCATAGTAACCTCCCGAACAATTGTATCAGTATCTTTGCGTAAATAATGCATTATTATTACAATTGTTACAAATTTATTAACAGTTATTACAGACTTATAATAGCAGAACCCCACTCATTTGTCAAGTTTTACAAAATAGGGCACATTATATCGTCACTCTTGTATATTTCTAATGGTATATCACCTTAAATATGATACTCTTCAAGTTGGTTACATTACTGCAATAAACAATTGGATAGCACCACATATCCCCAAGGTTTAACAGTATCAGCATTAAATCCTCCGCTTAACATTATCTCAAAGCCTTCCGTACAAACAGAGCTTATCTTTTCCTCTTTATCGGAAGCATTTAAGATTACCATCACCTTATCCTCCTCATCAGTTCTCTCATAGGCATATAAACCACTGTTCCGTATTGCCTGAATAGCAGAAAACTCCCCTTTTGTTAAGGGCTTAGATTCTTTTCTGAACCTTATCAGTTCCTTATAAAAAGAATACAGCTCACATTTACAGTCTTCTTCCCATTTCATGGGCTGGCGGTACTCCATTTCCTTAACCCCTGCCAGCTCCTGCTCATCCCCATAAAACACAGAGGGAACCCCTACAAAAGTCATCTGAAATAAAACAGCCAGTTTCATCCTTCTCTTATCTTCCCCGCAGAGAGAGTAAAATCTGGATACATCATGACTATCTAACAGATTAAGCTGTCCGTAGCTGATATTTTTACGGTAGCGTATAAGTAAATTTGTAACAGCTCCGTTAAATGCGGCCGCATCTATTGTACTTTCCGCAAAAAAATCCCGGCAGATATTACGAAAATCATAATTCATGGTAGAATCAAACTGATCTCCTCTAAGCCAGGCTCCGGCAGACTCCCACACTTCTCCGATCATAAAGCATTCCGGGTTGACTTCCTTTGCCGTTTTCCTGAATTCCCTCCAAAAATTGAAATCCACTTCACTGGCCACATCGAGACGCCAGCCGTCAATATGATATTCTTCCAGCCAATAACGGCAGACCTTTAAGAAATATTGCAGAACCTCAGGATTAGAGGTGTTCATTTTAGGCATCTTTCTTTCATAGGCAAAGCAGTCATATCCGGGAATATCAGCCATATTGCCAGGTCTGATGACCGGAAATTTCAAACCGTAAAACCAATCCACATACTTTGATTTTTCCCCGTTTCTCACCACATCCTCAAGGCAAAAAAATGCCAGCTGCAATGATTAAAAACGCCATCAATAATTACTTTTATTCCCATCTTATGGCAAGCATTCACCAGCTCCTCAAAATCTTTATTTTTACCAAAGCAGGGATCAATGCTGAAATAATCAATAAGGTCATATTTATGATATTCCTCGGCCGCAAAAATGGGATTAATATAGATGCAGGTTACTCCTAAATCCTGCAGATAATCTAAATTTTCTCTGATTCCCGAAATAGTCCCGCCATTCAAACTGTGTGTATGCATATTTGTATCATAGGGCATGCTGACGTTTTTTCTGCTGATAAATTTTTTCCCGGTTGCAAAGCTGTCGGGAAAAATATTATAGACCACCGCATCTTTGACCCACGCCGGAATCGCCGCGATATCCTCTCTGCGATTAAAGGGCAGCTGGTAATATTCAGACCGGTCACGGACATGCTTTGTTGTAAATTTATCAGCATAGTATAAAATTTTTTCCTCACCGTCATTCAATTCAAAATAATAACAGATTCTGGTATAAGGGCTCTCCACCTCTGCTTCAAAATAATCAAATAACTCATCCCAGGCTATCCGTTTCATTGCAATACTCGTAAAAATAACCGGATCCTGACGGCAGGCTCTGTCCCCATAGCTTAAGACACAGGACCGTAAATCATTTCTTGCAGCCCGCAATCGAAACACCAAATGATTTTCATCCCTCCCGTGAGCATAATTAGATAAAGGTATATGTAAAACTGCTTCTCTTTTCATAACTTTTCTCCTCTTTAACACTTTTGTAGTAAATTCACTTACTTGATACTTCCTGCGGTAAGCCCGGAAACCATATGCCGCTGTATGACAAAGAAAATAATTAAAACAGGTATGGCAACCAGTAAAGAGGCTGACGAGAAAAGAGGCCAATTCCTTGTGTATTCAGTAGCCTGTAAGGAATATAACCCGGCCGCCAATGTGTATTTTTCGGTGCTGTTCACAAAGGTAACGACATAAATATACTCGCTCCATACATATATCAGAACCAAAACCGACGTTACTATAACAGATGGCTTTGCCAAGGGCATAATCACCTTGCACACCAATTGAAAATCACTGGCACCGTCAATTTTGGCCGCTTCCTCAATTTCAAGGGGTATGGTATCAAAATACCCTTTTAAATTCCAAATCCCGAATATTACCATAGTACCCGTGTAAATCAGGACAAGTCCCGAGAAGGAATTCAAGAGGCCCAGCAGCCTTAAAATCCGATATATGGCAGACATGGATAGAATGGCAGGGAAGGCATTTAACATTAGCAAGGTATAAAGAATACCCTTTCTCCCACGAAAACGGTACCTGGAAAATGCATATGCACAAGGCACCGAAAATACCAGAGATAATAACACCGTAAAAACAGAAAGCAGTAAGCTGTTCGTCAGCCAGCTAATAAAAGGATTGTCAAACAGAACAGCTTTATAATTAGCCAAAGACACCTCGGAAGGAATCAGGGTAAAATCTGCATTTAAAAAATCATTTTTGGCACTGATGGATACGGAAAAGGTATACAGAATGGGAATAAGTGCCAGAAAACAAATAGAAATAAAAAATATATGCAGGATAGACATCCTTACTATCTGTCTGTAATTTTTCCTTCTCATCTTCCTTCCTCCTTCAGATCCTTAATGGAAATAAGTGAAAACAACAGTAAAATGATAAATATAATAATGGAGACTGCCGAGCTGTAGCCGTAATTATTCGTTACGGAAGCTTTTTCATAGGCATAAGTAAGTATTGTATGAATATCCGCACCGGTCTTAGACCCATTTTGCTGCGTCAAAAGATAGATAATGTCAAACTGCTTAAAGGTGGTAAAGACAGTCATAATAACCATAGGTGCAATGACCGGTCTTAGTAAGGGTATTGTTATTGTCTGCAGCTTTTTAAAAAACCCCGCCCCTTCAATGGTAGCACTCTCATAATAAGATTTATCAATACTCTGTAAGCCCCCGTCAATTACCATAATCATAAACGGCAAGGCTAACCACAGATTTAAGATCGTACAGGAGCAAAAAGCTATTAAATCCGAGCTTAACCAATTGACCGTATCCCAATTCATTTTTTTCAGCCATTGATTCAGCAATCCATATTCGGTATTATAAATTCCCATTTTCCATACTAATATGGATACATATCCGGGCATAGCCCATGGAAACATTAAAAGAGTCTTATACAGTCCCTTCCATTTCAAACCTTTTACATTGAGCAAAACAGCAATAAAAAAAGCGATAACAAGCTGGGCAATAATATTGGCAACCGTCCATAGGACCGTACGCAAAAGGGATATCCAAAATCCGGAATCAATGGTAAATAAAGCTTTCCCGTAATTTTGAAGACCCACGAATTCAAAATCAAACCAGTGATAAATATTCATATTCGTCATGGATATGTACAGGGTATATAATATCGGCATTACAACGATGAGCAGGATTACAAGCAAAGCAGGCATAGAGTAGAAATATGGTATGGCTTTCTTTTTCATTTATGTATCAAACCTTTCGTTATGACCTTAACGCATCACAAATATTTAGATACAGTAATCATTTAATCTTCCATTACTTACCGTAAATCAATAAATCTCCCGCTTACGCTCTTCATAATGCGGGAGACTTATACGGACATTCATGATACTGATTTCATTACATCAGGAACAATTATTTACTGCATGGACGCGATTTGATCAATCGCCTCTTTTTGTGCTTTTTCACATGCAGTCTGCACATCGGCTCCGTTTTTATTCACCGCAACCAGCATATTTTCCGTCACGGTCCACATAACATCCATTTCCGGCACATTAGGCATAGGCACTGCATTTTCGGCAGCTTCCTTCAGATTCATGACAACCTCGTTATCGCTGACGCTGCTGTCTTCGTAGCATTTGGCATTGGCAGGCGCGGAATCCAAACTGTCAACAAAAGCCAATCCCGTCTCCATACTCATCGCTTGCTTTAACACCTTTGCTATTGCTTCTTTTTTATCCTCACTGCCGTTTTTTAATACACTGAGACCTTGTACACCGGAATAGGACATAAGCGGTTTTCCCGTTTCGTCTACAGTAGGCATGGGTGCAACGCCAACATCAATACCGGCTTCTTCCGCTTCCGGAATCAGCCACGGACCTGCAATCATAGCATGAGCCTTGCCCTCGGTAAACAGCGTTGTCAATGTTGCATAATCTCCGTCTACAGGCATAAGATCGGAAAATTTCTTATGATAGGTAACTGCCGCAATCGTTTCGGGAAGAGAAAGCCCCGGTTCAGCCTTATCATTAATAATGTAGCCCCCAAAGCCATGCATCCAGGCAGCCGCAAAATATGCCGTACTATGCTGTTCCAAAAGGCCATAGATGCCATCCTTTGTATTCTCTTTGGCATATTTATAAAGCTCTTCCGTGGTAGCCGGCACTTCCTTCATCAGTGCCTTATTATATAACAGCATGGTAGCTTCAAAAAATATAGGTGCCTGATACAGAGCATCCTTATAGGTTCCGGCTTCTATTGTCATCGGAATCATATCCTGTAAATCCTCCTCAGACAAAAAATCCGTAACGGGAGACAAAATTCCCATCTCTGCAAAGGTACCGATTTTGTCATGTGCAAAGAAATACATATCGGGAGCACTATCAGGATCATCACCTACCAGCTTAAGTGCCTCTGTCATTTTTTCTTTTTTTACGACCTCTGCCTTGATATCAGGTGACAGTTTATCTAATTCCGTTTGTAATAAAGCTCCTATTTCGTCACTGGTATCATGCCAGATCGTGATGGTAACCGGCTCAGTAGTCTCTTCAGAGACTGCTTCGGAATCAGTATCCCCCTCCGGCAATTCCGCTGCTGCTTCATTCGTTTTAGCCCCGCACCCTGTTATGGAACTCACCATTAATAACAGGGATAAAAATGTTGTAACATACTTTTTCATTGAAACCCTCCTTCCAATTTACGAAAACGTTGTAATTACTATTTTTGTAATATTGCATGCTTTTTATTACAATTTACCTGTTTTCGTAATTATTATAACATGCATTCATACATATTCAATAGATTTTCCTGTATTTATATTGATTTATTTAGGAAAACGTTGTAATATACTATTAAGATAATAATACAT